>JAXDMI010000837.1:0-9926 GCA_034666145.1 Myxococcales bacterium
CCGCGACCTCGATCTGACGCTGCAGCACCTCGAGGAGCTCGCGGTACTGGCCGTTGCGGTTGAAGATGCGGTCGAGGCCCTTCAGCGCGTTGAGGTTCGACGGATCGATCGCGAGCACGGCCTCGAAGCGGCGCGTGGCCTCTCCGAGATCGTTGAGGTGGTCCTCGTAGACCTCGGCCACCTTGGCGAGCGCCTCGGCCTTCTCGATGCCACGACGAGCCTCGGCGCGACGCTCGAGGATCTGCGCGAGCGTCTGGAAGTCACCGGTGCGCTCGGCGATGCGCGCCATCGACTCGCCGGCGCGGGCATGCCCGGGATCGTCGGTGAGCACCGCGGCGAAGAGATCGCGTGCGCGTGCGAGATCGTTGAGGCGGGTCTCGAGGAGCTCGGCGGCCTCGGCGCGGAGATCGCGCGCCTTGGGCGCGGTGGTGGCGGCGTCTGCGCGAGCCATGAGGAGACCGACGAGCTCCGGCCACTGCTGCGCGCGGCGGTAGATCGTGGTCATGCCCTCGGCGGCGGCCTCGTTGGCGGGATCGCCGGCGAGGACCTGCTGATACGCAGCGAGCGCCATGTCGGCGCGGCCGAGGCGCGTGTCGTACCAACGAGCGGCGCGCACGAGCAGCGCGGAATGATCGGTGGGCGACAGCAGCGACGTCTTGATGGCGTCGGTGACCGTGTCGAGGGTCTCCTGCCACGTCGACTGCTTCTGTCCGCAGAGGCGCTCCACCTCGGCGGCGTACTCGTCGTTCGCGGGCTCCTCGCAGAGCGCCTGCGTGAACGCGACGATCGCCTGATCGGCGTCGTCGAGCTCGTTCGCGTAGAGGCGACCGATCTCGGCGAGCGCGCGGCCGCGATCCTCGCCGGGAGGAGCAGCCTGGCTCTTCTCGAGGAGCATCTCGACGAGCTCCTCGTACTTGCCGAGGGCCTTGCGGGCCTCCTCGAGCGCGATCATCGCGATCTCGTCCGAGGGATCGAGCTCGATGATCGCGGCGTAGGTCTGTTCTGCGCGGACCTTGTCCTTCGCGGCGGAGTCGAAGATGCGCGCGGCGCGATAGAGGAGCGCCTTCTTGGTCTCCTTGTCCTCTTCGCTGCCTTCCTCGCCGCGCACCTGCGCAGCGGCGGCCGCGAAGGCCTCGCCGACGCGGGCCGGCTCGGCGCCCTCCTCGACCGACATCTCGAGCTCCATCGCGGCTTCGCGATCGCTCGGCGCGGCGAGGAGCTTGTCGATCATCGACTGCACCTTCTCGGTCGAGATGTTGCCCGCGGCGCGCATCACCGCCGACGCGCGACCGATCGACTCGAGCGCATCGAGCACCGCGGCGGCGTCCTTCGGACGACGCGCGGGATCCTTGTGCAGCAGCGAGAGCACGAACGTGTCGATGTCGCGCGAGACGAGGCCACGCGGCGCGCGCGTGCTGGGGGGCTCGGGCTCGCTCGAGAGGTGCGCGAACGCAGCGTCGGTGGCGCTCTCGTGGATGAACACGGGCTTGCCGGTGAGGAGCTCGAAGAGCACGGCGCCGAACGCGTAGACGTCGCTCTTGGGATCGGCAGCGCGGCCGCGCACGATCTCGGGCGCGACGGTCTTCGGCGAGCCGAAGACCGCGAGGAGCCCGGTGTGGCCGTTCGACTGGACCTGACGAACACGCAGGCGATCGGTGCCGAAGTCGATCAGCGTGATCTTGACCTCGCCTGCGGTGCTCTGCACGAGCACGTTCTCGGTCTTCACGTCGCCGTGCACGAGGTGCGCGCGATGGATGGCGGCGAGCGGCTCGAGGATCCCGCGGAGGAGCGGGCGAAGCGCGTCGTACGACATGGGGCCGGTGCGCGCGAGACGCACGGAGAGCGGCTGCGCGTCGATGTACTCGTACGCGACGTAGAAGACGCCGGGCTCGATCTCGCCCGCCTCGAGGTGACGCGGGAGGCCTGGGTGATCGACGGTGCCGATGAGGCGGTTGGCCGTCAGGAAGCGATGCACGGCGCGACGATCGCGCGCGGCCTCGCGCCGGAGGACCTTGAGCGCGTAGGTGGCCTTGGCGGCGCCGTCCGTGCGGATCGCCTGGTAGACGATGCCGAGATCGCTCTCGCCGATCTTCTTCTGGATCGTGAAGTCGCCGAGCTGGCGGCCGATCGCGAGCTCCTCTTTGCCCATGAGAGCGACGATGTCGCGGACTCGCGGGTCGACCTCCTTGCGGGAGTGGAGGATCACGTCGACGAGGGCGTCGAGCCGATCGCCGTCGAAGCAGCGCTCCGTCAGGGCTCTCGCGAAGCTGCCCTTGGCGCTCGCACCGCCGACCTCGTCGGGCACGAGGCCGAGGAGGCGCTCGCTCATCGACGTCATCTCTTCGAGCGTGAAAAGGCGCTCGAGCTCACCGCGCAGAATGTCGATCGTCGGATTCATGTTGCTGCTTCGGCTCCGCGTTCTCCCCTGGGTCGGGGAGCCGCGGGAGCTTAGCGGAAAATTCCGCTGGGGAAACCGCAAAGCGCATCACGCAACGCGGCATTCGCCCTGGAAATCAAGGACGTTTGTGTCGTCCACGCGGCGCGTGACGAAGTCCGCGGCGCGCGTCGCCGGCTGCGCTACGGCTTGCCTTTGCCGGCGTCGGCCGTGCTCGTGCCGCCGCACGCTCCGGCGCAGGTCGTGCCGGCGGCGCAGTCCTGCGAGGCCTTGCCGTTGCACGCGATATGGCACGCGGTGGTGCCGCCGCATACGACAGAGCACTCCGCGCTTCCTTGGCAATCCACGGTGCAGCCACCGCCGGGGCACGCGATCGCGCACGTGCTGTTCCCGGTACAGCTCAGCGTCGAGCCCGCGCCGAGCGAGATGTTGCAATCGCTTCCGCCGCCGCACGTCACGGTGCTGTTGGTGCCCGTCGTCAGCGTGCACGTGCTCGTGCCGTTGCAGGTGGACGTGCAGTTCGAAGAGCAGCTCCCCGTGCATGTCGACTGGCCGGAGCAGTCGGTCGTGCAGCCCGTGCCGCACGTGGAATCGCAGGTGTTCTTCGTCTGGCAGTCGAACGTGACGTCGTTGGGAGGCGCCGCTCCGCCGCTGCTCCCCGTCGCCGAGCCATCGGCGCCGCCCTCGGCCCCTGCCGCGCCCCCGCTTGCGCCGCCTCCGAAGGAGCACGTCCCGCCGGTCTTGCACGTGCAGGTCGGACCCGAGCACTGGCAGTCTCCGGAGCACGAAGGGCTCGGGATGTCGGCGCTCCCGTTGCTACCGCCGCATCCCGTGGCTGCAGCGGCTCCGACCGCCGAGAGGCCGAGCGCCACGAGAGCGAGCGAGAGGAGGCGGGGGTTCATGGCAGTCATGTTCCACGAACCAGGGCCCAGCAGACACCGACCCATCAGCGGCCGCGAAACAGACGACGCAGAAGTGCGAGGAGCGCCTCCCACGGCGTCTGCGTTCGTGCCTCCCGCGCACGATCGAGGAGCAGGTGCGCGCTCCCTCGCGGCACAAAGGCACCCGCGCAGTCGGCGCACCGCAAGAGCTCGACGCCTGCGATCAGATCGTCGTGTTTTGCATCACTGAAACGGTACAGCTCGCCGACGAGCGCGCGCCGGCAGCGCGGACACGCCGGCGAGCCGCTCGTCGGCTTCGAAGGCCAGCTCGGCGGCGGCGCTCCGCGCTCGACCCGTCTTGCTTCGGCCTCGACGGCGATGGTGCTCACCTCTCCGTCGAACCAGTCGACCCACAGCCCTTCGCAGGCGTCGCAGACCTCGAGCTCGGCCGTCGTCGTGAGCTCGCGGCGCATCGGCTCGGCGCATGCGGGACAGCGCACGATCGCCAGTCGGTACGCGTCGCTCGGCCGCGAGTGGTCCATCGCGCGCGCTTCTCTACTGCTGGATGATGAACGCCTTCTCGATGTTCTGGGTCGATCCGAGGAACGGACCGATCCGGATCGCGAGAAAGCGCGCGGAGATGCACGAGCCGACCGCCGTGCCGGCGAACGGCGGCCGCGAGAGCGTTCCCACGCGGCCGTCCGGCTCGAAGTCCACGCGGATGGTGCCGGCACCGAAGGGGCCCGCCGTCCGCTTGCACGACGCGAGACCGGCGCCGACCCGATCGACCTCGCCTTGCGCCTTCGTGCGATTGAACGGCGCGAGCGCGACGGTTCCTCCGCTGTTCGTGGCGGTGCCCGTCGCGGTGGGCGTGACGGTCGGGGGCGGCGGCGGCGGCGGAATGGGAAACGGAGTCGTCGACGTCGGCGTCGTCGGTCGCGTCGTCGCGGTCGTCCGCACAGTCGGGACCGGAGCCTTCACGGTGCCGCCGCTCGGCGGCGTACCTGCGCTCGCGACCAGCGTCGCGGTCGGCGGCGCTTCGATCTTGGGCTGACTCGCCACCGTCGCGGCGGGGGGATCCGGCTCGACCTTCGATGCGACGACGGCAATGAGCGCGATGACGCCGCCCAGGCCGAGGAGCACGACGAGGCCTATTCCACCGAGGATCCATGGCAGCGGAGAGCCCGAGCCCGCGCCCGGGTGCTTGCTCGCGAACGTGCTGCTGCGTCCGCCGTCGCTCGGCGAAGGCGGACCCAGCGGAGCGCCGCAGCGCAGGCAAAACGGTGACGTCTTCGCGCGCCGTTCATCGACGCGGGTGGCGCACCCCGGGCAAATGCGAGCGCCCATCGAGGCCGATACTACGACGCACGGTCCTCCGTGTCGTCCCGCCCTTTGCGGTTCGAGCAAGGCTCGATAACCTCGGCCGTATGAAGGAATGCGCCCTCGGTCTGCTCCTCGTCTCGATGGCCCTCTTCGGCTGCTCGAAGCCCTGCACGGACAGCGTCGTGGCCGACGCCAAGGAGCCGTTGCGCCCCAGCCTCGCGCCCCTCGGCAAGCTGCCTCCCGGCGCGGTCCAGTGCCTCGATACGCATCCATCGGCGTCGTACGACGGCTCGTACATCACCTATCCGAAGCTCGATCCGAACGGCGGCGACACCGAGACCGCGCGCGCGCTCGAGTCGCAGGGTTGGGTCAAGCTCCCGATCCCCGCGAAGGTCCAGAAGGCGGAGTTCGACGCGGCCGTGCGCGGCGTTTCGGCATCCACCACGAAGCAAGTGTTCCGCAAGCCGGGCACCAAGAACGTCCTCGTCGTCGAGTCGGCCCACGCGGCGGCCTGGAAGCACGGCAACATCCGCCGCGTGTACCTGTACGAGTGCGCGGCGACTCCGGATTACGACTACTGCGAAGGCATCTGAGCCGCCGCTGCCCATCGCGAGCGCGTGCAGATGCGCGCCGATGACGACGAATCTCGGGCTATCATCGGCCGCGAACCTCGGGGGCCCTCGGCTTGTCGCAGAAGCGCTACATCATCATCGGCGACGGAGCGGCCGGCACCACCACCGCGCAGTCGCTGCGCGCGGCCGACAAGGGCGCGACCATCGCCATCCTCTCCGATGATCCGCATGCCGCGTATTTCCGCGCCGCGCTGACCAACTATCTCCTCGGCGAGCTGCGCGAGGAGCAGATCTGGGCGGTGCCGCCCTCGTTCTACGACGAGTACGCGATCCATCGCGCGCTCGTGCGCGTCGCACAGGTCGACACCAAGCGCGGCCTCTTGTGGCTCGCGCAAGGTGGTCGCCCCATCGGCTACGACTCGCTCGTCCTCGCGTCGGGCTCACGCGCGCGGCCGCCGACGTTCGAGGGCGCATGGCTCCCCGGCATCATGACGATGCGCACGCTCCAGGACGTGCATCGCGTGATGGACCTCATCAAGCTGAAGGGCCTCAAGACCGCGATGGTGGTCGGCGGCGGTCCTCTCGCGCTCGAGTGGGCGCACGGCCTCTCGCATCGCGGCGTCAACGTCATGATGGTGGTCCGCGAGCAGAAGTTCCTGCCCGGCGCCATCGACGGCGTCGCGAGCGACCTGCTCCTCGCGCGGCTTCGTCATGCCGGCGTGCAGGTCCGCATGGGCGACGAGATCATGGCGGCGACGCCCGGTCCCTCGGGTCGTGTCGGCGGCGTCGTGCTCAAGTCCGGCGAGCGCGTCGCGTGCGAGCTCGTCTGCGTCGCGATCGGCGTCATCTGCAACTCCGAGTTCCTCGGAGCGGAATCCGGCATCAACCTCGCGAAGAACGGCGGCATCGAGGTCGACGAGCGGATGCGCACGAGCATGCCCAACATCTACGCCGCCGGCGATTGCGCCGCGTACAAGGGCAAGCTGCTGCAGCTCTGGGAGCCCGCGCGCATGCAGGCGCGCATCGTCGCCTCGACCATCATGGGCAAGAGCGACAAGTGGACGCCGGGCGTCCACTACATGGCGACCCGCCTCTACGACCTCGACTGCGCGAGCATCGGCGACGTCGCGGTCACGCCGCAGGGCGCCGAGGAGCTCGTCGACTTCCCGCAGCGCACCGGGCGCATCTCGTATCGAAAGCTGTGCGTCAAAGACAACCGACTCGTCGGCGCGCTGATGTTCGGCGAGAAAGAGGCGAAGGTCCGTCGCTGGGGCCGCGGCCTGAAGCGCCTCATCGACACGAAGGCGGACATCTCCAAGATCAAGCACGAGCTGCTCGACCCCGCGTTCGATCTCGCGGGCTGGCTGCACACCAACGAGCTCACCGAGAAGCCGAAGGTAGCGAAACCCGCCACGATGGCGTCGGCCATCGTCGGTCAGATGAAGGGCACGCACGCGATCAACCTCGCGGACATGCCTCCCCTGCCCGCGATCGGCATCGTCAGAAAGTCGGCAGCTTCCAACGACGAGACCGTGGCGAGCGAAGGCGGCCCTGGTCCCGCGACGGCCGAAGCGGCGGGCAACGTCGCCGCCAATCTCATCGGCGGAGATCGCGGCACCGTCGGCGGCGCATTCGCCGACGCCGCGCCGCCTCCGCAGATCATGCTCGAGGGCCCCCCGGGTCGCATCCAGGTGCAGCCGCCGTCGGCCATCGTCGGGCGCGATCCCGCGAGCGCGATCCCGCTCCACGATCCGCTCGTGTCGTGGCGCCATGCCGAGTTCACGATCGCCGGGCAGTTCGTCTACCTGCGCGATCTCGGCAGCGGCAGCGGCACCTGGATCAACAACGCGCCCGTCACCACGCCGAAGTCGCTGCGTGACGGTGACAAGATCCGCATCGGCTCCACCGAGCTCGTCATCCGCGTCGCGCAGTTCAATGCCGACGGCTCGCGCATGTCGATCGACGCAGCGTCGCTCCAGAATTCGGCGCAGGGCGAGGCCAAGCCTCACCTCGAGGTGCGCAACGGCCGCGCGCTCGGTCTCAGCTTCGAGCTGGTGCTCGACATGATCACCATCGGTCGCGATCCCGCGTCGAACATCCGCCTCGACGACGAGTCGATCGACTGGCGCCACGCGTGGATCCGCAAGAACGGCGCCGAATGGGACATCGCCGACGCGGAGAGCCACGGCGTCACCAAGAAGAACGGGCATGTACTAGCGCCCAATCAATGGGTGCCGATGCACCCCGGCGACACCATCGAGATCGGTGAGGTCGCGATGCTCTACGAGGTGCGTCCGTCGGCGGTGCTGCCGGGTCTCCTCGCGCCGGCGAGCGTCGCATACGGACCGCGCGATCAGCCCGCGCATCATCCCTCGGCGCCGCCCGCTGCCGTGGGTTACGGGGCACCGCACTATGGTGCGCCTCAGTACGGGGCTCCTCCGCAGCACTATGGAACGCCGCCGCCGCACACGCCGCAGCACGGCATTGCATCGGCCTACGGGGCGCCCCCGCAACATTCGGGGTCGCAGCCTCCGCAGACGCCACGCGGTCCCTCGGGGATCCCCCAATCCAATCCGGGTCGCGCGCGCATCTCGGTGCGTCAAGGTCCGGGCCAAGGCGCCGTGGCCGAGCTCGCCGATGTCACCGTGATCGGCAATCACCCGCAGCATTCCACGCTCGTGCTCGCCGATCCGCGCCTCGGTTCGCGTCACGTCGAGATCGTCAAGCACGCCGACGGGTTCTACGCGCGCGACCTCGGCTCACAAACGGGCACCTCGTGTCGTGGCCAGCGCCTTGGTCCGCAGCCGTTCAAGCTGCATCATGGTGACGTGCTCGTCCTCGGCCAGAACGTCGCGCTCTTGTTCGAGGCCTCGCTGTGAGCAATCAGATCGGAGCCGGCATGGAGTCGCGCGAGGCGCTCGCCTTCAAGGCAGAGAGCGACGTGATGGCGTGCATCGGCTGCAACGACTGCATGCTCGCGTGCCCGCTACCGCAAGCGAAGCTCGTGACCATCGCGGAGCTCAACGCCGCGGTCCACCTGCCCGTGGTCACGAACCCGCGCGCGGCGGAGTTCTTCACGGCGTGCACGCAGTGTCGCCAGTGCGTTCCGGCGTGCCCCGCCGATCTCAGCCGCGCCGACATGGTCCTCTACAACAAGATGTAGGTCGAGGACCGCGTCCCGAACTACGCCTTGATGCTGCAGGTCGGTCATCGCGTTCTCCCTTCGGGATGGACGCTCGATGCGCTCTCCGAACGCGTCGGCACCGTGCCGCTCTTCGCGAGCGCCGCGAAGAAGGACCTTCGCGCGCTCCTCTTGAAGGCCACGCTCCGGCAGCTCGCGCCCAACGAGGTGCTCTGCAAGGAGAGCGAATTCTACGATCGCCTGTGCGTACTGCTCGGCGGCGCGCTCGAGCAGTCCATCCGTGGACCCGGTGGCCGTCAGGTCCAGATCCTCGTCCTCGGCGAGGGCTCGTTCTTCGGCGAGATGGCGGTCATGGCCGATCAGCCGGAGCCGTACACGGTCCGCGCCATGGCGCAGTCGCTGGTCCTCGAGCTCCCGAAGGCCGCCGTCGCGCGCCTCATGTCCACGTCCGCCGCGTTCAAGGGAACGATGGACGAGCTGTACCGCCGGCGCGCGCTCTGGACGTATGCGCGCACGCCGTCGGTGCTGAGCGCGCTGCCCGAGCAGGCCATCACCGAGCTCCTCGACAAAGCGGAGCTGCGCACGCTCAAGGCCGGCGACGCCATCCTCAAGGAAGGCATCAAGCCCGTCGACGCGTACCTGATCAAGACCGGCTTTCTCCGTGTGAGCCGGCGCTTCGAAGGCACGACCAAAGACCGCGCGCTCGTCTACTTCCGCGAGGGCGATCTCTTCGGGCTCACCGGTCTCTTGATGGGCGAGAAGGCCTCGCCGTTCTCGGTCACCGCCACCACGCGCTCCGAGGTCATTCGCATCCCGGGCGACCACCTCTTCAAGGTGCTCGGTCGTTATCCGCAAGCGCGCGCCGTCCTCGAAGGCGGCGCACAGACCGCGGAGCGTGTCGCGCGCGACAACACGTTCATGCCGATGCCGGCGGGCGGCGCACAGCCCGGCACGCAGCTCGCGATGTCGACCGAGGTGCTCGTCGAGAAGGGCCTCGCTGCCGGCCACGAGGTCCTGGTCGTCGACCAGAACAAGTGCGTCAACTGCCAGAACTGCATCGACGCGTGCGGCCGGCGCCACAAATACAGCCGCCTCGCGCTGCGCGGTCTCCAGGTGGAGAATTTCCTCTTCCCCGCCGCCTGCCGTCACTGCGAGGACCCGGTCTGCCTCCTCTGCAGCGTCAACGGCATCGTGCGCATGCCGAGCGGCGAGATCACGATCGTCGAGGACAACTGCATCGGCTGCGGGGCATGCGCGGAGCGCTGCCCGTACGGCAACATCCGCATGCATGCCGTCGACGCGCCGCAAGACGGCTTCCTCCTCCGCCTCATGGGCGTGCTCGGTTTCCGCGCGCGCCAGGAAGCGCAAGACGAGCTGAAGCCCGGAACGCGGCGCCTCGCGGTGAAGTGTGACCTCTGCGCGAGCTATCCCGATTACGCGTGCGTGACGGCGTGTCCGGTGGGCGCGATGTTCCGCATCGATCCGATGAAATCGCTCGAAACGCAGAGCCTGGCCACGTCAGCGAACAGGTATTAGGCTCGGCGCCAACGTGAGCAACGCGTGAGCAAGCCCCGTCTCGAACGACCCGTCACGACCTTCGAGCGCCAGTGGCC
>JAXDMI010000838.1:0-12314 GCA_034666145.1 Myxococcales bacterium
CCCGACGCACGCCGAGATCGTCACCGGCGCGCAGCCTTGGCGCAGCGAAGGCGTGGACGTCTCGGTCGACGCGAAGGTCGATGCCACGTCGGGCTTTGCGGAGCTCGCGTTCCACGCCGTCGACAAGAAGGGCACGGTCGTCGCGCTCGACGCGAAGTCCGACCTCCCGTACCGCGAGCTGGTCGCTGATCCCTCGAAGGCGAAGGAGCTCCTCCAGAAGGCGCCGATCAGCGCGAAGCTCTTCATCCCGAAGCGCGCGCTCACCGAGATGCCCGAGATGCTGGGTACGAAGAGCCTCCCCGGCACGGTGGAAGCGGAGCTCACGGTGGGCGGCAACGCGCTCGATCCCCGCGTCGACTTCGTGGCGCATGCGCGCGGCGTTCGCTCGCCTACGCTGCCGGCGAACATGGCGACCGACGGCGACGTTACGTTCGCGTACGACGGGCACAAAGGCGACCTCGTCGCGTCCGTCGGTGCCGAGAAGCACCAGGCGCTCACGCTGAACGCGCACGTCGATCTCGCGGCGCGTGACCTCATCGAGCCGACGGGGCAGCCGCTCGCGTGGGGTGGATCCGCGAAGGTGAAGATGGCGAGCTTCCCGCTCGATACGCTCGGCCCCCTCGCCGATCGCCGCATCCATGGTCACGTCAGCGGCGAGGCCACGCTCGACGACCTGCACAAGGACGCGAAGGTCCACGCCAAGATCGACTTCAATCAGCTGAAGATCGGGCGCGCTATCTACAAGAGCGGCGGCATCGTCGTCGATGCCCGGGCCGGCAAGGTCGACGCGAACGTCCGCCTCGAGCAGACCGACGGCTACGCGAACGTGCACGCCACCACCGGTCTCATGTGGGGCGCCGAGCTCGCTCCCTCGATGGACCCGAACGCGAATGTCGAAGCGAAGCTCGACGCGAAGGCGTTCCGTGCCGCCGCCATCCTGCCGTTCGTCGGCGGCGTGATGAACGAGCTCGACGGACGCATCGACGCGAACGCCGCCGTCAAGATCGGGCCCGGCTTCAAGGACCCCACGCTCGAAGGCACCGTCGCTTTCCACGACGGCACGCTGCAGCTTGCCGCGCTCGGCGAGGAGTTCAAGAACGCGCGTGCGCGAGTCACGTTCCAGCCCGGCGGCGTCATCAAGGTCGACGACGTCTACATGCGCGGCACCGACGGCGAGCTCACCGCCGACGCGCAGGTGCAGACGCGCGGGCTCGGCTTCTCGAAGGCGACCGCCAATCTCCACATTCCGAAGAAGAAGCCTCTCGACGTGGCGATGCAGGGCCAGCCGATCGGCGCGGTGTCCGGAGAGATCAAGGTCGCTGCGACCTCGAGCGAAGACGGCAAGCAGATGAACGTCCAGGTGTCGGTGCCGACACTCGACCTGGCGCTGCCGCAGAAGCTCAAGTCCGGCGTGCAACCGCTCGGCGAGCAGGACGAGATCCGCATCGGCACGTTCCGCGACCCCAAGACCTTCGTGAAGCTCCCGCTCGACAAGGACGACACCGAGCCGCCGCCCGCAGAGAAGCCCGTCGGCACGATCATGGACGTCGACGTCGTGCTCGGCGAGATCACGATCGTCCAGGGCAACCAGGCGCGCGTCGTCCTCACCGGTCACCCGCACATCAAGATCACGAACAAGACCGAGATGAGCGGTCAGGTCGAGCTCAAAGAGGGCAAGGTCGACGTCCAGGGCAAGAAGTTCGAGATCGAGAAGGGCACCGTCACCTTCCAGCCCGACGATGCGTCGAACCCCATCGTCGTAGCGACTGCCACGTGGACGGCCGAGGACGGCACCAAGATCTACGCGGACTTCGTGGGCCCGGTGAAGACCGGCAAGGTGAACCTGCGCTCCGACCCGCCGCGCCCCAAGAACGAGATCCTCGCCATCATCCTCTTCGGCACCGCCGACGGCGCGAACGCCGCGCCGCCGCCGCCAGGCCGCGCGCCCGACGGAACGACGCAGGCCGCGACGAGCCTCGGCGGCGGCTTCGCCGCGCAGGGTCTCACCGAGGCGATGGACGACCTCACCGGCGTGCAGGCGACGGCGCGCATCGACACGACGCGCTCGAGCAACCCCGCGCCGGAGATCGAGATCCAGATTGCGCGGCGCATCTCGCTCGCGTTCGAGCACATTCTCGGCACTCCGCCGATCTCCGAGCCCGACACCAACCTCGCGATCGTCGACTGGCGCTTCCGCAAGAACTGGTCGCTCGAGACTACGCTCGGCGACCGCGGCAAGGTCCAGATCGACGGCGTCTGGACGAAGCGTTACTGATCGCGACGCACGCGTTCGCGCACAAAGGCGCCTCGCTGTGCCTGGACGCGCGTCCGCGCCCGCTGCGACTTCGTGACGGCGAGCCCTGCGCGCCGCGCGTTGGGAGGGAGCCTCGCATCGCCCGGGCGGGCACGGCTGCTGCAGCGCTAACCCGCGTGGCAGTCATTTCCCTTTTGCTGAGTTTCATCGGCAAGAAGATCGGCAGCATCATCCAGGCGATCTTCGGCTGGTCGGTCACGGCTCTCTTCGGTCGCCTCCCGAGCAAGAAGCAGCTCGCGGTGTCGATTGCGCTGCTCGTCTCGATCGCATGGCCGGTGTTCGTGATCGGCCTCTTTTCGCCCGCTGTCGCGGGCTGGGCTCTCGCGTTCCTCCCCATCGAGAAGTGGGTCGGACCGCTCGCGATGCGCATCGTCTGGGGAGCGCTCGCGTTCCTCGCGCCGCTGCTCGTCGGTGGGCTGACGCACTGGGCCGCGCCCTCCGCGAAGGGCGGTGCGGCCAAGGCGCTCATCAACGGGTACCCGCTCGCGATCGGCTACTTCCTTGCGTTCATCGTCACCGTCGTCACGGTGCCGCTCGTGAAGCTGGCCTCGATCCTGCGCGGCTGGGACGACCAGCACGTGTATCTCCAGCCGCGCGTCGGACGGTACGACCGCGTCCTCCGTGAGCTCGCCGAAGCCTGCGCGCGCGCCGGTCTCGTTCCGGAGATCTCCGAGGTGCCGACGAGCATGGCGCTCTCGACGAAGGCGCTGCGGCTCTTCGCGAGCGGCGTGGTCAGCCCGATCGTCGCCGAGCAGGTGAAGTGCATCCGCACCGAAGGGCTCGAGCTGTACCTCTATCCGTCGGACCTCCTCCTCCGCGGCAAGGAGGAGAACGTCGCGCTCGTCCGCGCCATGCTCACGCGCACCGAGGTCGACGCGGATGCCTATCTCGTCGGCTCGGAGGCCGGGCAGTGCATCCAGGACGAGCTCGGGCGCCTCATCGAGATGATCGCGCTGCACGAGAAGAAGCATCGTGAAGTCGGCGGGACCGCGGCCGCGCGGCTCGTCGACATCTGGCACGAGATGAACGAGTCGAAGCTGCCCTTCGACGAGTGGATCATGCTCGAGTCGATCGCTCGTCGCGTCGAGCGCCGCCTCCTGCGCGAGAAGGTCGGGCCGGACTCGCTGCCGCTCGACAGCGAAGACGACGAGCTCGATCAGATCGCGACGCAGGCGAACGCCGAGCTCGCAACGAAGAACGAACCGTGGGGCATGCCGAAGAAGCAGGCCTCCGAAGCAGAGGAGAACCAGATGGCCATCGACGTATCGCCCTCCGAGCGCAATCCCGCCATGCTCGAGGAGGCATCGACCGCAGATCTCGTGAGGGAAGCGATGGACGAAGCGAAGGAGCTCGTTCGTCTCGAAGTCGCGCTCGCGAAGGAAGAAGTGAAGGAGGAGCTTGCCCAGGTGCAGCACGCCGCGATCAGCTTCGGCGTCGCGGCCGGCGCGTCGGTCATCGTGCTCTGCCTGCTCGCCGTTGCGCTGGTCCTCGCGCTCGGTGGCACGGCGCTCGCTGCGCTCGGTGTCGCCGGTGGCTTCCTCGCCGTCGCGGGCGTCGCCGGTTACCTCGGCTACGGCATGCTGCCGAAGCACCCGCTCGAGAGGACGCGTCACCGCCTCGAGAACGACGTGAATCAGCTGAAGGAGCACATCGCATGACCACCACACCGCGCACGAAAGAGCTGTCTCTCGGCGAGCAGCGCTCGCGGCTGGAGAGGCGAGCGAACGTCATCCGGTCGCGGCTCCTCCGCACCATCGATGCGCTCGACAACCGCCGGCATCAGGTGCAGGAGATCGGTCATCATGCGAAGCGGCTCGCCGCTCCGGCCGTTGCATCGGTGATCGGCATGGTCGTCCTCGGGGTGGGGACGACGTTCGCGATCCGCGCCCTTCTCGAGCGCCGTCGCGAGCGCAGCTTCACGTATCGCTTCTCGAAGTCGCTGGCGCCGCTGCGACAGCAGCAGAGGCCGCCGTTCTGGAGGGACGCGCTCCGCAAGGTGGCGCTCACCGCGATCGGCATCATCACGGCCGAGGTCGTGAAGCGCGGCGCACACGGCTTGCTTGCCGAGCGTGGTCCCGTCGGGCTCCTGGCGCCCCACGTCGACCAGAAATGAGCTGATCATGGCGAATCCCGAGCGCAGCAAGATGTCGAGCGAGGATCTCCCGATCCCGCGTCCGCCACACACGACCGACGTCGCGAAGAACGATCAGATCCTCGTCGACGAAGCGGCGCTCGAGTCGTTTCCCGCGAGCGATCCGCCGGCGTGGAACCCGACGCATGCGGGCGCGCGCGCCCACGAGCCGGTGATGACCGAGACGCCGCGCGAGCTGCGTTCGAAGCTGCGTCTCGACGTCGACAACCTCGTGCTCGCGGAGCGTCCGGCGCAGCTCGAGTACGTGACGAATGCGCTCCTCGAAGCGGGGCGACACGTCCTGCGCATTCCGCTTCCCGACCATCCCGAGGTCGAGCTGCTCGAAGCGGCGATCCGTGGAAGGCAGGACGGCAACGAGCTGGTGATCGGCGCCGACTACGACACGAACCCGAGCGCCGCCGCGGTGCTCCTCGGTCTCGCGCGCGTGCTCTCCCGTCAGAGCTTCGGTCGCACCGTGCGGCTCGTCTTCTTTGCCGAGCACAAACACGGCAGCGACGTGTACGCGAAGCGGCTGCACGAACAGAAGATCACGCTGCACGGGATGCTCAGCCTCGACAGCGTCGGCTTCCTCTCCGACCGTCACGAGACCGGGTCGCTCGTCTCGCGCATCGTCCCCGCGTGGGGCGGGACGTTTGTCGCCTTCGTCGGCGACATGAGGTCGAAGGACTTCGTCGAGGAGGCGCGCGCGGCCTTTCAGCTGGGCACGCGCCTAAAGGCGACCACGCATCTGCTGCCGAGCATCGTGCCGCTCGTATCGGCGTCCGATCAGCGATCGTTCGCGCACGAGGGGTATCCGGCGGCGCTCCTCACCGACACGGGACCGCTCCGGAACAAGCATCAGCCGAACAAGAGCGAGCTTGCGGCCCTCTTCAACTATGACGCGATGGCGGACGTCGTCTTCGGTCTCTCTTCGGTGGCGGCGCGGCTTGCGTGCGGGGACGCGGCGAGCGCTCCGTGACGATCGCGCGGCCCCCGAGCCGCGCCGTTCCTGCCTTGAAGTGGTTGCGCTACCATGGGGCGTGGCCGTCGATCCTCACGACGAACAGACCATGGCTCGCGTCGGGGCCGTCCCGGACGATCCGAGCTCTCGTGCGTTGCCACGCAACGGTGACGTCATCGCCGGCAAGTACCGCGTCGAACGCGTCCTGGGCAGCGGCGGCATGGGGGTCGTGCTCGCCGTCACCCACCTCCAGCTCGGTGAAGCCTACGCGATCAAGTGCCTCAACCCGGCAGGCGCCGCCGATCCCGAGACCGTCGAGCGCTTCATGCGCGAGGCGCGCGCCGCCGTGCGGATCAAGAGCGAGCACATCGCGCGCGTGAGTGACGTCGGCACGCTCGACGACGGGTCGCCGTACATCCTGATGGAATGCCTGAGCGGTCGCGATCTCGGCGAGGTGCTGGCCGCGAGCGGGCGGCTCTCGATCGACGACGCCGTCGAATACGTGCTCCAGGCGTGCACAGGCATCGCCGAAGCGCATGCGCTCGGGATCGTTCATCGCGATCTCAAGCCTTCGAACCTGTTCCTCACGGAGCGCCTCGACGGCGCGGCGCTCGTGAAGGTGCTCGATTTCGGCATCTCCAAGGCGGTCGCCGACACCGGGCCGCACACGCCGTCGCTCACGCAGACCGCTTCGGTCTTCGGATCGCCCGCGTACATGTCTCCGGAGCAAATCCGGAGCGCGAAGAACGTCGATTTCCGGACCGACGTCTGGTCGCTGGGCGTGATCCTGCACGAGCTGCTCACCGGCGAGCTCCCGTTCGTCGCCGAGACGTCGGGCGGGTTGCTGTCGGCCATCGCCGCCGACGAACCGGAGGCGTTGCGCGACCGCCGGCCCGACGCAGGTGAAGAGCTCGACGCGATCGTGAAGCGTTGTCTCGAGAAGAAGGTGGAGAAGCGTTTCCAGAGCGTCGCGGAGCTGGCGAGCGCGCTCGAGCCCTTCCGTCGTACCGGCAGCCTCGTGTCGGTGGGGCGTATCCGCAGGCTCTCGGGAGGGCCGCCGCAGCGGAACGCATCGCTCGTGGTCACGCCACCGCCGAGCGACAAGAACCTCGGCGCGGTGGACGTCGGCGCAGCGACCGACAAGGCGTGGACCACCGGTACCCAGGCGCCGAAGACGAGCCGCGCGCTCATCCTGCTCGCGGCCGCATCGTTGCTGGTCATCGTCGCAGTCGGTAGCGTGTACGCGATGCGACGCTCGGCGCCCTCGACCTCCGCGCCGGCGCCGATCGCGCGAGGCATCGCGGAGCCGGCGACACCCGCGAGCGGCGCTGCGCCCGTGGACCTCGCGCCAGCACCGAGCACCTCCGCGATCGCGGTCGCGACTGCGCCCACGACCGCAGCGAGCGCCGGCGCCAGGCCGTCGTCCGCGCGACCCGGTCGCGGCAACGCCGCGTCGCAGCCTGCCGTCCGCGTCACGCCGTCGGCGTCGATCGCGATACCCACCGCGACCGCTCCAGCCGCTCCCACCTCTGCGGCGACGCCGACACCAAAGCTCGATGGTCCGACCGACAACAGTCACTGATCGGCGGCGGGCGCTGGTTCGCGCCGGCTCGTCCGTTGCTCTCGCGATGGCCACGGCGCTGGTCGCGCCGAGCGTACGTGCGCAGGCGACCTCGTCGCAGTCGATCGCCGAGGCGCTCTTCGTCGAGGGCAAGGCGCTCATGCAAGCGCACGAGTACGCACGCGCGTGCGAGAAGCTGAAGGCGAGCCACGATCTCGATCGCACGGCGACGGGCACGCTCCTCAACCTCGCGCTGTGCCACGAGCTCGTCGACAAGCCCGCGACGGCCTGGGCGGAGTTTCGTCAAGTGGCGGCCGAATCCGCGGGGCGTCGCGACGATCGCGTGAAGCTGGCGCGCGAGCACGAGGCCAAGCTCTTTCCGCTGCTGTCGCGGATCCGGATCACGGTGCCGCCCGCGACGCACGTCACTGGGCTCGCGCTCCGTCTCGACGACGAACAACAGCCCATCGCCGAGGCGTCGTGGGGCGTCGAGCTGCCGATCGATCCGGGCAAGCACCACCTCGAAGCGAGCGCGCCCGGAAAGCTGCCGCGTGCGGTCGACTTCGTCGTCGGAGCGGTGTCCGAGCACCAGACGGTGGCGGTCGAGCCGCTCGATGACGCGCCGGTCGATGCCGCCGATCCGCGCGAGCGCGACCGCCTCGCCGCCGCGCGCAGCCGTCGCGTGATCGGGTTCGCGCTCGGCGGTGTCGGTCTCGTTGCGGCGGGCGTCGGTGTTGCGTTCGGCGTGGCCGCGGCGAACAATAACAGGGGCTTCGGCCAGCAGTGCCCGAACGACGCATGTCCGACTCAGCAGGTGCACGATGACGCGGTGAGCTCGCTGTCGACGGCGAAGACGTTCGCGACCCTGTCGAACATCACCGTCGGCGCGGGCGCGCTGCTCCTCGTGACCGGCGTCGTGCTCGTGGTCGCGTCGCCGGGCACCAAGTCGGGCGTGTCCGCGACGCCGCCGGCGGCGCGCCTGCGCTTTCTGCCGGCGCCGACCGCGAACGGCGGCGGGCTCTTCCTCACGGGGGATCTATGAGCTCGAAGCGCAGTCGAGCGCTCGTCGTGCTGGCGATGATCGCTCTGCCCGGCGTGGCATGTCAGGCCATCGTCGGCATCCACGATCACGACTTCACGGTTCCCGCTGCCGAGGCCTCCGCGGTCGATGCGTTCGTCGAAGCGTCCGCCGAGGCGGCGCCTGCGAGGTGCCCCGTCGGCAACGTGCCCCCAACGAAGCCGGATCGCCCCGATGACTCGGTGATGCGCAGCTTCACGTTCGCGGTCAGCAGGACCAGCCTCCGGGGTACGGACGCGACAGGAGCAGCGGTCGGCTTCGATATCGACGACGTCTGCACGTGCGACCCGCGCGATGATTCCGTGCACGCCGGTGGCCTGAGCTGCGTGCTGCCGGCGGCTCCGTACCGTGCGGGCGCCTGCGACGAGGACGGCGGCATCGACGATGCCCTCGGAGGCGCGCTCGTCCAGGTTGAAAAGTTCGCCTCGGTGTTCGGCTTCCCGTCCGCCGACGAAGCCGTCAACCTCGACATCGGATGCGGTCGACACACCGTCCTCTACACGCTCGAGGGCTACAACGGGCTCGCTGACGATCCCGTGGTGACCGTCACCGGGTATCAGACCGTGGGCATCCACGAGCTCGCCGACGGCGGCGCAGACGGTGACGGCGGCTTCGCTGGCGACGCGAGCGCGTGCCCGCCGTACGACGGCGGCGCCCCGTACCCGCCTCAGTTCGACGGCAACGACCGATGGTCCGTCGCCACCGACAGCACGAGCGTCCATACCGTCTTCGGCTACGTGAAGGACTTCCGGCTCGTCGTCGACGGTCGAGCGTCGACGAACGGCGTCCAAGACACCGTTCTCGCGGTCCGCTTCTATTCGAAGGTCGTCGCGATCGTGACGCCGGTGCTCGTCGCTCGTCTGGTGCCGCTCGGTGCGACCGGCCAGGAGCTGATCGCGGACGGTATGGGCAGGCTCCCGGAGCCGGCGACCTCGTTCCGCCTCACCGACGGCATCCTCGCCGGCCGGGCGAGCGCGAGCGCGGTCCTCACCGCGGTCGGCGCGTTGCGGATCGGCCCCGACGCTCTGTGCGATCCCGCGAACCGCGGCCTCTATTGCCAGGCGAGGGACATCGTGTGCAGGTCCGTCGACACGATGACGCAACCGAACCTCGATTTTGGCGGCCAGCCGTGTGATGCGCTCTCGGTGGTCCTCCAGTTCGAGGCCCTCACCGCCGTGAACGCGGGGTCGCGCGGGGCGGATCCGCCCGGCACCGGCTGCACGCTCGCGTTCACCGACGACTGCGCCGGCGGCGACGCTGGCTGCCCCTGATCGCGGTCGCGGGAGCTCTCACATCACGAGGCGTGTGAGCGCGTAGACCCCGAACGCCGAGCTCGCGAGGATCTGGAAGAGCGCGACGCGCCGGAAGACCGCGCGATCTCCGTTCGGCCGACACGCCCAGGCGACGCCGAACGTGAGCGGAAAGGGAGCCGCGGCGAAGAGCGCCGCGTCGATCATGCGTCCCATTCGCCACGCGGCGACCGCCATCAGCGCGCTTCCCGTCGCGAAGAGGAGACCCGCGACGCGCGGCGTACCGGCGCGCCCCAGCATCATCGCCACCGTGCGATCGCCGCGACGTGCGTCTTCGTCGATCTGGAAGACCTGCGACAGCGGATAGATCGCGCCGACGATGGCGGCTGCCGCAACCACGCCGAGGGCCAGCTCGACCGAGAGATGCGGTTCATCGACGGCAGTGACGCCCGCGATCGCGCCGAGCGCGCCTTGTCCGATCATCACGGTGAGCCAGCTCGGCCATGGCTTGCCCTTGAAGCGCGTGAGCGGATGCGAATAGAGGACGCCCAGCACCGCGAATGCCGTGCACACCGCGAAAAACGTCCAGCCGATGAACGCCGCCACGACGAGGCCGATCGCCTGCAGAATCAGGCTCCCCGGGAGGAGCCATCGCCCGGGCGGCGGAGGCGACTCGAGGCCGCCGATGGGTCCTTCGTCCTTGTCGTAATGCGAATTGAAGGCCGTGGTCCCGCCGTAGAAGCACACGTGCAGCACGACGAACGCGATCACGAAGCGACCCGCGGGATGCCCGCCGGAGAGCGCCGCGCCGAACAGCATGAACGGCGCGAGGAGCGCCTGGAACGGCAGCCGCAGGTGGATGAGGAAGTTCTTCGCAGGGCTCATCGCGAGGCTCATCCGTGACGATCCATCGCGCGGTCGCATGCGCGCCGCAAGAGCAGCGGCACGCAGGAACGCCCCTTGCTCGTATGCGAACCGGAGGTTGGTCATGAGCGTCAAGCTTCGGAAGCTCGGGGAACAGGTCGTGGTGATCACGGGAGCAACCAGCGGCATCGGCCTGTGCACCGCGCGTGAGGCGGCGCGTCGCGGTGCGCGCGTCGTGCTCGCAGCGCGCAACGAGGAAGAGCTCACGAAGCTTGCAGCGGAGATCGAGGCAGCGGGCGGGTTCGCGCTCGCCGTGCCCACCGACGTGACCGATGCGCGCGCGATGCTCCGCTTGCGGGATGCCGCGCTCGACAAGCTCGGACGCATCGATACGTGGGTGAACAACGCGGGGCTCTCGATCTACGGCAAGCTCCACGACGTCGATCTCGTGGAGGCGCGAAGGCTCTTCGACGTGAATTTCTGGGGGGTCGTGCACGGCTCTCATGCGGCGGTCTCCGCTCTGCGTGAGCGCGGCGGCGCCATCATCAACATCGGCAGCGTGCTCTCGGATCGCGTCCTCCCGATCCAAGGGATGTATTCTGCATCCAAGCACGCGGTGAAGGGCTACACCGACGCGCTGCGCATGGAAGTCGAGATGGAAGGCCTCCCCATCTCCGTCACGCTCATCAAGCCGTCGGCGATCGACACGCCGTACACCGACCACGCGCGCAATCACATGGAGACGGCGCCCAAGAACCCGCCGCCCGTCTACGCGCCGCAGGTGGTCGCCGATGCCGTGCTGTTCTGCGCCGAGCATCCGCGTCGAGACGTCATCGTCGGCGGCGGCGGGAAGGTGTTCAGCGTCCTCGAGAAGATCGCGCCACGCCTCACCGATCGCCTCATGGAGCGAACGATGGACGGCATGCAGAAGAGCGGCCGGCCCAACGACGGACGAGACAACCTGTTCATGGCTCCGCTCATCGAGGGGAGAGAGCGTGCGAGCCACGGCGGCAAGGCGTTCGAACGAAGCGCCTACACGCAGCTCGCGCTGCATCCGGCGTGGTCGGCGGCGGCGGTGGTCGGCCTCGTGCTCGCCATCGGAGCCCTGGCCGTCGCGCGAATGCGCTGAGCCATGTAGTCAACGCACGAAGGGCCGCGTCATCTGGCCGGCGGTGAGGCCTGGCGGCGTCGCCGCTGCGACGGCAGCGCCGAGCGCCGCTCCGAAGGCGTCTGCGCCGGCGCTCATCCTCGATCGCAAGTGAGCGTGGGTGGTAGCCTCGCCGGCGCCATGGAACCTCGACTCAGCTTCGTCACGTTGGGCGTATCGAACCTCGAACGAGCGGTTCGCTTCTACGAGCAGGTGCTCCGCTTCCCTCGTCTTCCTTCGAGCAAGGACATCGCGTTCTTCGAGCTCGGGCGGACGTGGCTCTCGCTCTACCCACGCGAGTCGCTTGCCGCCGACGCCGGCGTTCCGCCCGAGAGCACCGGCTTCGTGGGCTTCACGCTCGCGCACAACGTGCACTCCGCGAAGGAGGTCGATCGGATCATGGCGGAGCTCGAGGCCGCCGGCGCCAAGATCGTGAAGCGGCCGAAGACCGCCGATTGGGGCGGCTATTCGGGCTATTTCGAAGATCCCGACGGCTTCCTCTGGGAGGTCGCGTTCAACCCTCACTTCCCTCACACGTGACGAGCGCCATGACGCACGCCATTCGCATTCATCAGACCGGTGGTCCCGACATGCTGCGCTGGGAGGTGGTCGACCTGCCGGCTCCCGCTGCCGGCGAAGTGCGCGTCCGGCACACCGCGATCGGCGTGAACTTCGTCGACACGTACTTCCGCACGGGTCTCTACCCGACGAAGCTGCCGGCGGTGCTCGGCTCGGAGGCCGCGGGGGTGATCGAAGAGCTCGGTGAAGGAGTCACCGGCTTCGCGAAGGGCGATCGCGTGGCGTACGCGACCGGTCCGCTCGGCGCGTATTCCGAGGCGCGCAACATTCCCGCCGCGCACCTGGTGGAGCTGCCCGAAGGCATCGACGACGTCACGGCGGCGGCCTCGATGCTGAAGGGCATGACTGCGCAGTATCTCGTGCGGCGTACGCACGCGATTCAGAAGGGCGAGACGATCCTCGTCCATGCCGCCGCCGGCGGCGTCGGTC
>JAXDMI010000839.1:0-5827 GCA_034666145.1 Myxococcales bacterium
AGGTATGCAAGCGATCGATGTTCATTCCCGTGACGTCGACGTCGGGACGTCCGTTGATGATCCAGTGCGCCATCACGCGCCCGAGCCCACCGCCGGTGAGGATGCCGATCGAGTTGAGGCCCGCCGCGACGAAATAGTTCTTCAGCTCCGGCGCCTCGCCGACGATGGGCTGGAGGTCGGGGGTGAAGCTCTCCGGGCCGCAGAAGAACTTCCGCACGCCGGTCTCGAGCGAGATGGGGACGCGGCTCATCGCCTTCTCGAGGTAGGGACCCATGCGGTCCCAGTCCGGGGTGATCTCGCCGAACGAGAAGTCGGCGGGGACGCCTTCGACCTTCCACGGCGCGCAGATCGGCTCGAACAGACCGATCATGAGCCCGCCCACCTCCTCGCGGAAATAGCCGTGCGACCCAGGATCCTCGAGCACCGGGAACGACGCCGAGAGCCCCGGGATCTTCTCGGTGATGAGGTAGTAGTGCTCCGCCGACTGGTTCGGGATGTTGACGCCGGAGAGCGCGCCGAGCTCGCGCGCCCACATGCCGGCGCAGTTCACGACGTACTCGGCCTCGATGTCGCCGTGTGCAGTGCGCACGCCGGTGACGACGCCGCGCTTCTGGAGGATGCCGGTGACGGCGACGTTCTCGATGATCTTGGCGCCTTGCATGCGCGCGCCCTTCGCGAGCGCCATCGTGACGCCGACGGGATCGGCGCGGCCGTCCTCCTTCACGTAGAAGCCGGCGAGGATGTCCTCGGTGCGCGCGAGCGGGAACAGGTCCTTCACCTGCGCAGGGCTGATCTCGTGGACGTCGACTCCGCAGTAGCGGTTGAAGGCCGAGACACGGCGGTATTCCTCGAGTCGATCGGCATCGGCCGCGACCTCGATGAAACCGACGGGCTTGAACCCGGTCGACTGCTCGGTCTCCGCTTCGAGCCGGCTGTAGAGGTCCGCCGTGTACTTCCGCATCTCGGTCGACGTCTCGGAGGTCGAGCCGAAGGTCACCATGAGCCCGGCCGCGTGCCAGGTGGTGCCGGAGGTCAGCTTGTCGCGTTCGAGCAGGACCACGTCTTTCCAGCCCATGTGGGCCAGGTGGTAGGCGACGGAGCAGCCGATGATGCCGCCCCCGACCACGACGACGCGCGCGCGCGCAGGCAACTGCGGATGAGACATGGTCCAGCATTACTGCCGTTGCGTTGCAGGCTCAAACGGGATGTGAGCGGGGCCGGGAAGAGATTTGCCGGTCTCGTGTTCTATGGGACGTGAAACCCAGAATCCCCGCTGCTGCTTCGAAGATCGCCGTTGCCGGACTCCTCGGTGTCCTGGCCGTCGGCGCTGCCACCACGCATTCGTCGGCCGCGCCGCAAGCCGTGACGCCGACCGACCCCGCGCACGCCGCGCCCATCGTGGCCGGCCCCGCGCTCGATACGGCGGCGCTCGTCGCCAAGGTGAAGTCGTCGGTCGTCAGCATCATGGTCGAGCAGGCCCCCAGGAAGGGGTTCGACGACGGGATGAACATGTCGCCGTTCGAGTTCTTCGGACGCAACGGCCCGCGACAGCCGGCACCGGAGCTCCGCAAGGGCCACGCGCTCGGCTCGGGCTTCGTGTTCGACGACAAGGGACACGTGTTGACCAACGCTCACGTCGTCGACGGCGCCGAGAAGGTCCGCGTGAAGCTCTCCGACGAGCGCGAGCTCGACGCCAAGGTGAAGGGTCGCGATGAGCGCCTCGACATCGCGGTCCTCGAGCTGATCGGCGCGAAGGACCTGCCGTATGCGACCCTCGGCTCGAGCGGAAACATCCAGGTCGGCGAGCCCGTCGTCGCCATCGGCAATCCGTTCGGCCTCGGCCATACCGTCACGAGCGGCATCGTCAGCGCCAAGGGCCGCGCCATCGGCGCCGGTCCGTACGACGACTTCCTGCAGACCGACGCGTCGATCAACCCTGGTAACAGCGGCGGTCCCTTGTTCGATGCGCGCGGCAACGTGGTCGGCATGAACACCGCCATCAATCCCAACGGCCAGGGCATCGGCTTCGCGATCCCGTCCGACGAGATCCGCGAGGTCCTCCCGCAGCTCGTCACGAGCGGTCATGTCAGCCGCGGGCGGCTCGGCGTCCGCATCCAGGACGTCGACGTCAAGCTCGCGAGCGCGATGAACCTCGGCGGTGTGCAAGGCGCGCTCGTCGACGACGTCGAGAAGGGCGGCCCCGCCGAGAAGGCCGGCTTCGCCGCGGGTGACGTCATCATCCGCGCGGGCAGCACCGACATCGTTCACGCTCGTGACCTCACGCGTGCCGTCGCGCGACAGGCGCCCGGCGCGAAGGTCGACCTCGTCGTCCGGCGCGGGACGAAGGCGGTCACGCTCCCCGTCACGCTCGGCAAGCTCGAGGACGAAAAGGATTCGAAGCAGGCGCCGGGTGCTCCGAACGATGCGACGCCGCAGTCGTCGAGCGGCCTCGGGCTCCAGGTCGGTGACGCCGAGGGCGGCGGCGCGCTCGTGCGTCGCATCGCTCCGGATGGCGCAGCGGCGGGCTCGCTCGAGCCCGGCGACGTCATCGTCGAGGCGAATCATCAGCCGGTGAAGAACGCGAACGACCTGAAAAACAAGGCGATGCAGGCCGGCACCGACAAACCCCTGCTCCTGCGTGTCACGCGCGAGGGCAGCACGCGCTACGTCGCCATCGAACGCTCGAAGTGATTCGGTGAGCGAGGGCGGGCCGATCAGGGACCACGTATGAGCTAGGGTGCTCGGCATGGATCTCGGACTCCACGGAAAGAACGTCCTCGTCACAGGCTCGACCGCCGGCATCGGCTTCGCTTCGGCGCGTCTCTTCGCGGCGGAGGGCGCGTCGGTCGTCGTGAACGGCCGCACCGTCGAGCGGGTCGACGAGGGGGTCGCCGCCATCACCAAGGACTTTCCCAAGGCGAAGGTGCGCGGCGCCGCCGGCGACGTCTCGAACGACGCCGGCGTCCGCGCCGTCATCGAAGCGGTGCCCGACCTCGACGTCCTCGTGAACAACGCGGGCATCTTCGAGCCGAAGCCCTTCGAGGAGATCTCCGACGCCGACTGGATGCGCTTCTTCGAGACTAACGTGATGAGCGGCGTCCGGCTCTCGCGCCACTATTTGCGCGGCATGCTCGCGCGCAACTGGGGACGCATCGTCTTCGTGTCCAGCGAGTCGGCCATCCAGATCCCCGTGGAGATGATCCACTACGGCACCACGAAGACCGCGCAGCTCGCCGTCGCGCGCGGCCTCGCCGAGCGCACGCGCGGCACCGGCGTGACCGTCAACAGCGTGCTGCCCGGCCCCACGAAGAGCGAAGGCGTCGGCGACTTCGTCAAGGCGCTCGCCAAGGGGCAGGCGAAGTCCGAGGCCGACGTGGAGAAGGACTTCTTCGTTCATGCGCGGCCGTCGTCGCTCATCGGTCGCTTCGCAACCCCCGAGGAGATCGCCAACCTCATCGTCTACACGAGCAGCGTCGCCGCCAGCGCCACCACCGGCGCAGCGCTTCGCGTCGACGGCGGCGTGATTCGCGCCATCGCGTGACTCCCCGCGCCACGTGGCGCGTTGGGTGTACGCTCAGGTGGAATGCAACGCCTGCGGATAGCGCTCGCATGCGTCGTCGCGCTCGCGACGAGCTGCAGCCTCGTCACGTCGCTCGACGGTCTCTCCGGCGGAGCGACGACCGGCGACGGCGACACCGACGGTAACGTGACAGGCATCGACGCGCCGAGCGATGCGCCGGCTACGAAGATGGATGCGTCGCTGACCGATGCGCCGAGCACGAAGCCCCGGAAATGGCGGCAGCTGATGGTGAGCGGCCCGCCCGCGCTCCACAGCGCGCGCATGGTCTTCGATGAGGCGCGCGGCAAGGCCGTCCTCGTCGGAGGCAGCGGCAACGCCGCCACCAACGACGGCACATGGGAGTGGGACGGAACGGCCTGGTCACAAGCGATGATCACGACGCGGCCCTCGTCACGGGGGTCGCCCGGACTTGCGTACGACAGCGCGCGCCACTTGACGATGCTCTTCGCCGGTTCGAACGGCACGCCCGATCCGTGGGAGTGGGACGGCAGCGCGATGTGGAAGAGCAGCGGCACGAGCGCGTCCACGCCGGACATCCGTTTCAGCGCGGTGATGACGTACGATCGCAAGCGGAGCGTGCTCGTCGTCTACGGCGGCCTCAACACCGCCGCCATGTCCGCGGACGAAGGAGGCACCTGGGAGTGGAGCCCAACGAGCGGGTTCGTGAATCGAAAGCCCTCGCCCTCACCGCCGCCTCGCCACGCCAACGTGCTCGTGTACGACGAGGCCCGCGCCCGCGTGGTGGCCTTCGCGGGCAGCGACGGCTCCCTCCGGAACGATCTCTGGGAATGGGACGGCACGACGTGGTTCGAGGTCACGCCCCCGATCTCGCCGGCCTCGCGCAGGGGCGCGTGCGCCGCCTATGACAGCGTGCGCAAGGTGACGGTCATCTTCGGCGGTCGTCCCGGCGGAATGGCAAGCGCGCTCGCCGACACCTGGGAGTGGGACGGAACGGCATGGACGCCCGGAGCGTCGGGCCCGAGCGGACGCTCGAGCTGCGCCATGGCGTTCGACCGCGCGCGCAACCAGATCGTGATGTTCGGAGGCTCGCCCGGGCGCGTGGGCAGCATGCCCTCCCAGGCCCTCGACGAGACGTGGGTCTACGAGTAGAGGTCGCTCAGGGCGCGGGCGCCGGCACGAGCGCGCCAGCCTGATCGATGCTCACGTACTGGTTCAGCGCGAACGAGCCCGCGTCGAAGCGCTTCGTCTCGCCGTTGGGCCACCGCACCTCGATCGCGACCTGCGCGACGCCGCTCTCGCAGCCGTCGGCGCCGAGGCCGAAGAGAAGCGCGCGGCCGTCCGCAGAGCTGTACGTGCCGCGGCTCGACTTCACCTCGCGGATGTACTTCTTCTGCGTGGCGGCGGTGCTGCCCACGATGACGGTGACCCGCGCGCCGATGGCATCGCGGTTCTCGGTCATGCCGTCGCCGTGCAGACGTACGCCGATCCAGCCATTTTTCTGGCCGATCGTGTTCTCGAAGAGGAAGTTCGCGCGACCGGCGCCGCCGTTGTCGCGACCGCCGACGAGGAGATCGAGATCGCCGTCGCCGTCGATGTCGGCCCAGCCCAGGTTCTGTCCGGCCTTCACGCGATCGGTGGTGCCGAGGCGATCGTTGATGCCGCTCATCATGCCCATGCTCTGGAACGTGCCGTCCGGCCTCTGGTGCATGAGGCCGAACCACGAGAGCTGATCGGGCGTCGAGTAGTTGGGCTCGTACTTCTTGTCGCGCGTGACGGAGAGGTCGATGCGCCCGTCGTTGTCGAAGTCGACCGCGGCGGCGTCGATGTCGCCCTCGTTGAACGGGAGACCGCGATCGAGCGTGGCGTTGGCGAACGAGAAGCCGCCCGCGGCGCCCTTGTTGAGGAGGAGCATCGAGGGATCGCTCCACTTGCGTGACTCGTCGGAGTCGACGGGATGCGAGATGGTGGCGAGCCAGATATCCATCTGCCCGTCGCCGTCGATGTCCTGGCAGTCGATGCCGAAGCCGTTGGAGCCGATCCACAGCGAGGGATCGCCCGGCTGCGTATTCTTGCCCTTGCCGGTGCTCTCCAGCCACGAGTTGCCGGTGCCGAGCGCGTTGAAGCCGCGCTTCTGGGCGACGTCGGTGAAGTTGCCGGTGCCGTCGTTCTCCCAGAGCGTGCGCCAGCCGAGACCGACGCTCACGCCGTAGTGCGAGACGAAGATGTCGAGATCGCCGTCGTTGTCGTAGTCGCACGCGACGACGCCGTTGGTGGGCTGGTTCGGGT
>JAXDMI010000840.1:0-6562 GCA_034666145.1 Myxococcales bacterium
GACGTTCCGCGAGACCGGCGCGGCAGGCTGGGGCCTCCTCTCGGCGGTGCTCCCGCGCATGGAGGTGCACAACGACACCGACATCGCGTTCGTCGAGGATCTCCTGCGCGCGATGCCCGATCGTCAGGACCCTGCGCTCGGCGATGCGGTGGCGAAGTTCCTCGCGCATCCGCGGCTGCGTCCGGCGGCGCTCGCCGCGATCGTGCCGCTGTGGGGCGAGCGCGCGCGCAAGCCGCTGATGGACGCGCTCGAGTTCGCGGAGGAGCCGGCGCGCATCGTGGCGGTGACCGAGCTGCGACGCATCCGAGGCATCGACGAGCAAGCGGTGGGCGTCATCGAGCGTCTCCTCACGATGAAGGGCAGCGCGAGCGAGGAGCTGCGCGCGGCGGCAGCGGCGGCGCTCACCGACGTGGTGGTGCCGATGCGCACGCGGGCCATCGCGCTGCTCAGCAAATCAGTCGAGGGCAAGCGAGGCCTGGTGGCGATGCTGCGCGGCTCGGACACGGGCGAGGAGAGCGCCATCGTGACCGAATCGATGGCGCGCGCGCTCCTCTCCCTCGATCGCAACGAGGGCATGCGCGTCGTGAAATCGCGCCTCTCGAAGAGCGACAAGAGCGACGGCATCCTCCGCCAGCGCCTCACCGCCCTCCTCCAACAAGGCTGACCCCCCCGCCCCCAAAGAGACCGTAGCGGGGGCGCTGCTTACGTAAGGGGGACGGCGGTGAACGCTTGCCAGCGTTCGGAGCGGAGGAGGTCGCACGAGAGGCCGCAGAAGATGGCGCGATGCGTCTCTTCACGCGTTGCGTATTTGCGCGAGGCGCGGACGATGTCGGCGATGAGCGCCGGCTCCTTGATGCGCTTCAGCACGTTCTCTTCGGCGTCGCCGAAGCGGAACGCCTCGATGCGCACCGGCAGCGGGACCACCGGTACGATCGGGTCCTCCTCGAGTGGGCTCAGGATCGCCTCGAGCTCCGCCCCCGTGTAGTGCTCGCGGATCGCGCGGAGCACGAGCTCGAACGGATCCATGCCGAGCGGGAACGTCTCTTCGTGCGAGCGCGCGCCGCGCACGAAGGCCACCTCGCCCTTGCGCCACTGGAAGATCTCGATGAAGCGATCCTGCGTCTGCTGCGCGATGGCGCGGAACAGCTCGATGGGACGCAACACGCCGAGGCCGCACAACGCGTCACCGAGTCGACCGGCGTAGCGCGGGAGCATCGCGAGGCCCATCTCCACTTCCATGCGCAGCACCTGACCGCGCGCGACGAGGTGCTCGCCGAACAGCTCGCGCTTGTCGGTGGACATCACGAACTCCGGGACGCCCTCGACGAGATAGATCTTCTTCTTCTTCGCGCCGTCTCGAAAATGCAGGGCTCCCGTGTCGCGTCGAAGCGCGAGATGGAACATGCGCGACGGCATCATCACGCGATCGATGGGGCCGGCGTCGTTCGAGGCGCAGAACACACCGTCATCCCAGCGGAGCGCCGCGCTCGAGACGAAGCGATCGAGCTCGGTGAACGAGCTCGCATCGCGGAACTGGCCGCTCTCGCGTGAGATCTGCGCGCGATGATCGATACCGCCCGTCACGAACAGCTCGACGAGCCGCGGATAGCTGAGCGGCCCCAGCACCGGGCCGGCGGGCATCTTCACCCGATAGATGGGGGGCGAGACCTCACGAGGCTCGAGCGACGCCGGCGGAACGCTCGGGCTCCGCGGTGTCTGCACCGCGCCACCCGAGCTGGGAGGCATGGTCGGTCGGCGCGAGGCATCGCCGGCGAGCGCCGTCGCGGCAGCGGCAGCCGCACCGAGGTTCGCGGTCTGACGGATGCTCGTCTCGCTCTGGGGCTCGTCGCCGTCGGCGTTCGTGACGAGCCCGAGCTTCTCGACCCATGCCGCGAGCTTCGCAGGACCGACCTGCAGCCGACGGCGGCGCAGGATCTCCTCGATGCCTTCGGCAAACGCCGCCGCCGACGGATAACGAAGCGCGCGATCGCGTGCGAGGGCGCGGAAAAGCACGGTGCGCACGTCGTCGGGCACGCGCGAGCCGGCGCGATCGAGGACGCCGAGATCGGCGTCGCGGATGCGCATCAGCACGTCAATCTCGCTCGGGCCCGAGAACAGCGGCCGCAGCATGACCAGCTCGGCGAGCGCGATGCCCACGGTGAAGAGGTCGCTTCGCGCATCGAGCTCGCGCCCGACCACTTGCTCGGGTGACATGTAACCGAGCTTGCCTTTGAGCTGGCCGGCGTCGGTCCGCCGCTCGATCTCGGCGGCGCGCGCGATGCCGAAGTCCGTGAGCTTCACGGCGCCGGAGCGATCGATCAGCACGTTGCCCGGCGAGACGTCACGATGAACGAGATCGAGGGGCTTTCCCTCGTCGTCACGCGCGTTGTGGGCGTAATCGAGGCCGCGGAGCACGCTGAGCGCGATGTAGAGGGCGGCGTCGAGCGGGACTTCTTCGCCGCGGCTCGCTGCCGCTCGCACGAGGCGCGCGGCGGTGGTGCCATCGACGTATTCCATCGCCATGTACAGCTCGCCGTCGTGCTCTCCGAAGTCGAACACCTGTACGATGTTCGGATGGGCGAGCCGGGCACAGACGCGCGCTTCATCCACGAACATCGCCACGAAGTCCGCGTCCTGCGCGAGCTGCGGCAGGATTCGCTTCACCGCGACGACCTTCTGGAATCCGTGCGGGCCGGCGCGCCGCGCGAGATACACCTCGGCCATCCCGCCCGTCGCGATTCGCTGGAGCAGCTCGTAAGGGCCCAGCATGAGCGGGGCCGGATGGATCGACGCGCTCATCCCGAGTAGAAAGCGTACCGCATGGTGCTCCCGAAGCGTAAATCTGCGTTCCCGCCGCCTCCGGCGTCGGGCTCGAACGGCGCCTCCGCCGCTGAGCTGTCTCGTGCGGGGGAGCGCGACGGCGCGCGGGATTTGGCGCGAGATCCGGCCCGCGGCAGCCGCGATGCCCTGGGAAAACCGGCCGGACGCGTGGTCACGGTCACCGGGGCGGCCTCGTTCTTGGGCACGAACCTGGTGGGGCTCCTCGAGGAGGACGACCGGGTCGCGCGCATCGTCGCCATCGACATCAAGCCTCCGCAGACCGCCCAGCGCAAGACTCGTTACTACGAGGTCGACTTCACCCAGCCGACCGCGGAGGCCCGGCTCTCGGAGATCTTCGCCGCCGAGCGCACCGACACGCTCGTGCACCTCGCCTTCCTCGCCTCGCCTTCGCACGGCATCGCCGTCGCGCACGAGCTCGAGAGCGTCGGCACGCGGCACGTGCTCGTCGCCGCCCGGCATGCGCACGTCCGCAAGGTCGTGATGTGGTCGCAGACCGTGCTCTACGGCGCGAATCCGTCGAACCCGAATTTCCTCACCGAGAAGCATGCGCTCAAGGCGCCCGCCACCGAGCCGTTCTACGCCGACAAGATCGAGGCCGAGGCGGAGGTGAATCGCTTCGCGCAGAAGGTGCCGGGCGCGATCGTCACCGTGCTCCGGACCGCGCCCATCCTCGGGCCCACCATCCACAACTACGTGACGAGGTACCTGTCGCGGAAGCTCATTCCCACCATGATGGGCTTCGATCCACTCGTGCAGTTCGTGCACGAGATCGACGCCATCGCCGCGTTCAAGCTCGCCATCGATCGCGATCACTCCGGCATCTTCAACATCGTCGCCGACGGTGTGCTCCCGCTCTCCACCGTGATCAAGCTCGCGGGACGTCTCGCCGTGCCGGTCCCTCACCCCATCGCGCAGACGCTCGGCGCCGCGCTGTGGCTCGCGCACATGAGCGAGGCGCCGGCGAGCTTCATGACGCACCTTCGCTTCCTGTGCGTGGCCGACGGCGAGAAGGCGAAAGAGAAGATGGGCTTTCGTCCGGCCTACACCACGCGTGAGGCGGTGCTCGACTTCACGAGCGCGCAGCGGCTCAGGGACGTGAAGCTCCTGCAGGAGACGCCCGCATGACGACGAAGAAGGCGGCCGCTGCGAAGGCGAAGCCGAAGACGGCGGCGAAGGCTCACCCCAAGAGCGAGACGAGCTCGGGCGCGGGGACGGCCACGGCGCCGGCCACGGGGAGCAAGAAGGTGACGGCCGCGGCGAAGAAGGTGAAGGCGCCGAAGGCGGCGGCATCGAAGCCCGAGGCGGCTCCGTCCAAGCGCACTGTGACCGCCGATGTGCCCGACACGCGGCGCGAGCCGAGGCGCGAGCGGCGGGATGATCTCTTGCCGGAGCCCGCGGTGGTTGCGCAGATCCGCGAGCTCGAGGCGCAGCTCGATCGGCTGATTGACGAGGCCTCGCGTCACGACGTGTCGTCGCTCGACCCCGAGGATGCGGACACGTCGCACGGCGAGGACGACTTCGACGCCGAGGCCACGCTGCCGGTCGCTGTGCCACTGGCGCTCAATCAAGTGCCGCCGAAAGCGGCGGCCGCGTCGCCGGCTCCTTCACCCGCTCCTTCGCCGGCGCCCTCGCAGCCGCCGGCCAGCGGCTCCACGATCGGCTCCTTCGGCGATACGCAGGTGAGCATCCCGAGCGGCGCGTTCGGTGCCATCGACCACGTCCCCGACGCTGCGTACGCCGCGGTGCCCCCCGCGCCCGAGTCGGTCTTCGACACCGCGCGCGAGCTGCTCTCGAGCGACTTCTACCTGCGCAAGTGGGGCCGCCTCGCGATGCGCGGGCGCTCCGAAGAGGTCGACGACTTCGGCTTCGATCCTACGTACGACGCGAAGTTGAAGCCGATGCTCGACTTCCTCTACACGAAGTACTTCCGCGTCGAGACGGTCGGCATCGACAGCGTCCCCACCACCGGACGCTGCGTCCTCGTGGCGAATCACTCCGGTACGTTGCCGCTCGACGGCGTCATGCTCAAAACCGCGGTGAAGCGGGAGCAAGGCGCCAAGAACGGTGTCGGCGGCAGCGGCCGCGACGTGCGCTGGCTCACCGAAGATTTCATCTACCACATGCCTTTTCTCGGGGGCGCGATGAACCGGCTCGGCGCCGTGCGCGCGTGCCAGGAGAACGCCGAGCGACTGCTCGCGAAGGAGCAGCTCGTCGCGGTGTTCCCGGAGGGCGTGAAGGGCATCGGCAAGCTGTTCGCGGAGCGCTATCGCCTGCAGCGCTTCGGGCGCGGCGGCTTCATCAAGCTGTGCCTGCGCACGGGGACGCCCATCGTCCCGGTCGCGGTGACCGGCGCCGAGGAGACCAATCCGCTCCTCTTCAAGATCGAGCATCTCTCGAAGGCGCTCGGCGTTCCGTACGTGCCGGTCACGCCGACGTTCCCGCTCCTCGGACCGCTCGGCCTCCTGCCTGCCCCCACGAAGTGGCGCATCCAGTTCGGAGAGCCGCTCGATCTCTCGGCGCACGGGCCCGAGGCCGCGGACGACGAGATCCTCGTCGGCAAGCTCGCCGAGCGCGTGCGCGCCACCATCCAGGGCATGCTCGATCGCTCCGTCGGCTCGCGAAAGAGCGTCTTCTTCGGCTGATGAGGTCCTTCGGCTGATGGGGATGTCCCGCGCCTCCGTGCTCGTCGTCGACAAGCCGAGGGGACCGACGAGCCACGACGTCGTCGCGAAGCTCCGGCGCGCCCTGCGCACGAAGCACGTGGGGCACTGTGGAACGCTCGATCCGATGGCGACCGGCGTGCTCGTCGTCGCCGTCGACGACGGCACGAAGCTCGTGCCGTGGCTCACCGCCGACGACAAGACGTACGAGACGACCATCCGCTTCGGCGTCGCGACCGACTCGCTCGATGCCGACGGCGTCGAGACCGCGCGCGCTCCGCTGAGCGCCGAGCTGGTGGACGCGCTCGCCGCCGTCTCCAAGGGCGCGCTCGATCCTCTGCCTCCCCTGCTCTCGCAGGCGCTCGCTGCCGAACGAGCGCGCACCATGCAGATGCCTCCCGCGATCTCCGCCATCCGCATCGGCGGAGAGCGCGCGCACGAGATCGTGCGTCGTGGCGAGGCGCCTGCGCTCACGCTGCGCGAGATCGGCGTGCGCCGTATCGACGTGCTGGGCGGCGGGCTCGAGCCGGAGCCGCATCTCCGCGTCGTCGTCGATGTCGCGAAAGGCTATTTCGTGCGAGCGCTGGCGCGCGATCTCGCCGAGGCCCTCGGCACGTACGGTCATCTCACGGCGCTCCGTCGCACGCGCTCCGGCGCGTTCGTGATCGAAGACGCGGTGCCGCTCGATGCCGGGCCCGAGGCGCTCGCCGCCGGCCTCTTGCCGATCGAGCGTGCGGCGGTGCGCGCCCTCCCCGTCTCCGTCCTCACCGACGAAGGCGTACGCGCGGCGGGCTTCGGCCAGCGCCTCATGCCCGGGCAGCTGCGTGATCCTCATGCTGCGCCGTCGGCGTGGCTCGACGAGGCCGGCGCGCTCGTCGCCATCGGCGAGGTCGATGCGGACGGCGGCGGCCGCGTGCTCCGCGGCTTTCCGCGCCAGTGAGGGGCCAGTGAGGGGCAGTGAGGCTCCGCGGCCGCGCACGGAAAGGGACTCGTTGCGGGCGCGAGGCCCTGCGTCTATGACGCGCCGATGCACCTCGCTCGTGTTGCCGTCGTCGCCGTAG
>JAXDMI010000841.1:0-6374 GCA_034666145.1 Myxococcales bacterium
CTCGCGCAGAAGGCCATGGAGTCGCTCCACACGGAAGCTCGGTAGGCCCTTCGCGCGTCGCATCGTGACGTGCACCGGGTTGTCGTAGTGATGCGCGGGCCGCTTGCGATGGCGAACCTTCGGTCGATGGCCCTCCTTGCGTCCCGCGCCGGGACGCGGACCGCCGAGCGTCTTCGCATCCGCGAACGTGAGCTGCTCGCCCTTCGCCGGAAGCGGCACGCGCCGCGTCGGCGGCCTCACTCGCGAGTCGCCAGGCCGCGGCCCCGCCCGCCGCGACCGGACAGCACGCACGCACGCTCACACGCCCCGTTACTTCGTCGCGTTCGTCGCGACCTCCCACGTCGAGAGGAACTTCGCCTCGAAGGGATCGCCGTGGCATCCCTCGCAGGACGCCTCCTTCTTGTCGGTTCGCTTCAGCTTCTTCACGTAGTTCGCATCCATCCAGCCCGACAGCGCCTTCTTGTCGTGGCGGTCGAGGAACTCCATGTGCCCGCCGTGACACGAGTCGCAATAGAGCGGCGTGCCGTCCTCCATCGCCATCCCGACCACGAACTCCTGCCACATCTTCGCGGCGACGCGCTTCTTCGGCGTCCACGTCTTGAAGTTGTCGGTGTCGTGGCAAGCCGCGCACTTCACTCCGAGCGACTTCGCGAACGTCGGCATCAACTTCCGGATCGTGTCAGGTGACAGCTTGTTCAGGGGCTGCGGCTTCAGCGGATCGATGCCGAGCTTCTTGAGGTCCTCCGCCATCGCGCTCTTCGTGATCGGCGTCATCGGCCCGATCGGCGCCGGCGCGGTTCCGGCCGGAGGGACGATCGCGGCCGAGCCCGAGGCGGCGGGCGGCGCGGTGCCGATGGGCGGCGCGTTGCTTGCGCTCGCCGGCGGCGCAGCCGTGCCCGGGACCTGCGGCCCAGGTCCTGGCTCACCGCCACCGCAGGCGGCAGCCGCCGCGCACATCGTCGTGACGAAGAGACCAGCGCAGAGATGTCGGCGAGCATGCGAACGCATGCGCGGGATCTAACGTCAGAAGCGGCCGGTCGTCGACAAGAACGTGAGCTTGTCGTTGGTCTCGCGGAGGCGCGACGCCAGCATGCGCACGCAGCTCCAGAGCACCTCGTACGCGAGGTCCTTGTGGAGGAAGAGCAGATCGTCGAACGCGTCTTTCGTGATCACGAGGAGGCGACAGCGCTCGTGTGCGAGCGCGCCGGCGGAGCGCGTCGACTCGTCGAGGAGCGACATCTCACCGAAGACCTCGCCGGCGGCGAGCACGGCCAGGGCCTCTTCGCCCATGCCGCCCACCTCGCGGAAGATGCGGACCTTGCCCTCGAGGATGATGTAGAGCTTGTCGCCCGGATCGCCGTACGCGAAGATCTTGGTGCCGTACGCGTACGACTCCTCGGTGGTGACGTGCGCGATCATCGCGAGCGCCTCGGGCGTCAGGCCGTCGAAGAACGGGACCTTCGCGAGCTGCTCCTCGTGCTGCGCGTCCGCCGCCGCACGCTCCGCGCCGTCAGCGACAGACGCAGGATCGTTGCTTGCCGCAGGCTCGGAAGACACGCCGCGAGCGTACGTCCCGAAGCCTGCGGCGTCCAGAAGGCTACGCGCTCAGTGAGCGCCGTTCGCCGCCAGCCAGCGCTCTGCTTCGAGGGCGGCCATGCATCCGGTGCCCGCCGCCGTGACCGCCTGGCGATACACGAAGTCCTGCACGTCGCCCGACGCGAAGACGCCCGGGATGTTGGTGGCGGTCGAGCCCGGCTTCGTCCGGAGGTAGCCGTTGTCGTGCGTCTCGAGGAACTCCTTGAAGAGATCCGAGTTCGGCGTGTGACCGATGGCAACGAAGTACCCGGTGACGTCGAGGACGCCGGTCTCGTGGTTCTTGTTGTTGCGCACCTTGACGCCCGTGACCTCGCCCTTCGACACGTCGAGGATCTCGTCGACCTCGGTGTTGTAGAGGATCTTGATCTTGGGGTTCTTCCTCACGCGGTCCTGCATGGCCATGCTGGCGCGGAAGGCATCGCGACGATGGATGAGCGTGACGCTCCTGCAGAGGCCGGAGAGATACATCGACTCTTCCATCGCGGTGTCGCCACCGCCCACGACCGCGACGTCCTGGTTGCGGAAGAACGCGCCGTCGCAAACGGCGCAGGCGCTGACGCCCTTGCCCTGGAGCGCGGTTTCGCTGGGAATGCCCAGCCACTTCGCCTGCGCACCGGTGGCGATGATGATGGTCTCGGCCTTCCACTCGGTGTTGTCGTCGCCGGCCCACACCGTGAAGGGCCGCTTCGAGAAGTCGACCTTGTTGACGTCCTCGGTGCGGATCTCGACGCCCTGGTGGATGCCCTGCGCGCGGAAGTTCCCCATCAAGTCGGGGCCGGTGATCTTCGCGGGGAACCCCGGATAGTTCTCGACGTCGTTGGTGATCATCAGCTGACCGCCCGGGATTCCGCCTCGCGCGAGCCCTTCGAACATGAGGGGCTTCAAGTTGGCGCGTGCAGCGTAGATGCCGGCCGTGTGTCCCGCAGGACCGGAGCCGATGATGATGACCTTGCGCGTATCGCTCATGGTCAATGAGGTTATCGCGTCAGAAACGGTACGCAACGCCCACGTTGATCACGTTCACGGAGTTCGTGATGGTGCCGAGGTTCACCGGCCACTTCGTGCGGTACCGTTGGCTGCCGTCATCGCACGTCTGCGTGCCCGGGATTGCGCTCGACATGTTGCACGACGTGCCCGCGAGCGCGTTGGTGCCGGACGCGTTCGGATCCGTACGGCTCTGCTCTGCGAAGAAGACGTGACCGTAGCCGACCATGAACTCGAGCGCGCTCGTCTTTTCGCCCTGCCCGAAGCGGTAGCGATAGGTCGCGCCGGCGGCGAGGCCGAAGCGCGACGACCCTGCAAAATCGATGTTCTGGTACTGCGGATTGGCCGCGCTCGTCTCGAAGAACGCGCCGCCGCGGAGCGCGAGCTTGTCGGCGATCACGTTGAAGTCGCCTCCCACGCGGACACCGAACACATCCTTGAAGCCCCGCTTCTGATCGGCGTTCGGCGGGATCTCGCCGGAGGCGCCCGAGACGGGCAGCAAGCCCTTGCCGCTCGCGTCGCCGGGAAAGCGGATCTCGATGTTGTCGAGCGACGAGTCGTTCGCCCACGTGAGGTCCGCTTCGAGATCGAAGACGTCGGTGGCGAGCGGATCGCGCACGTGGCCCGAAGCGTACATCGGCGTCGCCGCTTGCGGCGGAGGGGGCGCCGCCGCGAGCTCGGCGGCAGGCGGCCCTTCTTCGGGCGTCGCCGGCGTCGCCGCGGGAGGAGCCGGCGCGGCGAGCGCAGGCTCGGTCGCGACCGGCATCACGCGCGGCTGGTGGTAGCGGAAGCCGATCTTCGCCTCCATGGGGATCGCGAACTTGAGCGTTCCGTTGCCGCCGCTGCCGCACGGCTTCGTCGCGATGGCTTGGGCGGTGCCCGTTCCGCAGTCGTCGAAGATGGTGTCGCCGTTGCGGACCTTCTTCGGGTCGCCGCTGTAGAAGCCGGTGGAGATGCCTGCGTCGCCGCGCGCGCGAATGGCGTCGGACCACTTGTACCAACCGGCGATGTCGATCTTCGGCGTTGCGCTCCAGATGGTGCCCAGCGTGAACGCCGGGATGAAGTAGTCCTTCACCTGCACGGTCGCGCGCGCATCGTTCGATCCGGGCGAGACGCCGCCGGTGTTGATCGCGGCCGATGCGCTCGTGAGGTCCAGCCGCGCGAAGCCCCACGAGAAGCTGCCGCCGATGCGGAGGTTGTCGAGGATCTCGTAGCCGAGGCCCACCGTCGGGAAGAGGATGATGCCCTTCTGCTCGACGAGCAGGTAGCGACCGGGCGCTGCCTGCTGCTGGCCGTTCGCGTCGGTGACGAAGTCGGGGAACGTCTTCTGGCCGGCCGAGCTCGGGCCGATGACGAGGAGGCCGAGGCCGAGCCGCTCGGTCAGCTTGATGGTCATGCCGAGCTGCGGATTGACGGTGGGCGAGATGTCGTTGCACGCGCGCGGATACGTTCCGCCGGGGCCGCTCACCAGCGGGTCGTTGGTGGTGTCGCTCGCCGCCTGCACACGCGTGAAGCACGTGTGCTCGAAGATGAAGTTGTTCTGGACCGTGATGCGCGTCGGCTGACCAGCGAGCCCGGCGGGATTGAAGATGGTCGCGAGCGGATCGGAGGCGCGAGCCACCCAGGCACCGCCGCGCGCCATCTGCTCGGAGCCGTTGTCCGGGAACTCGGTGACGTTGGTAGCGCGCGCGGTTCCCGGGCTGACGAGCACCCCGGCGGTACCGGCGACCGCGATCGCGAGAACGCGAAGCTTCATGGGCCACGCACGCTAAACGATGCGGGCCCGACCTTCGCAGATTATTTGGGCGGGCTCACTCGAGCGGGCTCTCGGCCAGCTCCACGGCGTCCGTATTCCAGTCGGTGTGGGCCGACGAGAGGCCTTCGAGCGGTCGCTGGACCTCGCTCACGCGGACGCCGTTCTCGCCACGCGGCGGCCCGAGCTGCGGCCCGCCCTTCGAGCGGTTCGGCCACGTGAGCCCCTTCGACGCGCGATAATCCGTGAAGAGCGACGTCACGATGGTCCCGATGCCGAGCCCGATGTGCAGGAGGGCGGCGATGGGGTCCTTCTTCACGTATCCGAGCACGAACGGCGCCGCGATGGCGGTGAGGCCGCCCGCATAGTCGAGCGTCTCGTGGAGCTCGATGGGCAGGAGCTTCGCGGCGCTGAGGCGATAGTCGGTGACCGCCGACGTGCCGCCCAGGCCGAGACCGAGGGCGATGCCGACCGCGCGACCTCGTCCTGTTCGCGCGAGCTTGGCGCTCGCGAAGAAGGTTGCAGCATGCACGTAATCGAGGACCGAGTGCACGTCCTGAGGCACGACGCGGGCGATGGGCAGCGCGCCGAGGAGCGGCTTCGAAGGCACGCGCTCGGTGGGATCCCAGAGCGCGATCGAGACGCGCTCCGCGGATGCGAGCAGCTCCTCGGTGCGGGCGCGCAGGCTCCGCGGCACGTCGTGACGGCGGATGATGAGCGACTGCAGCGCGCGCTCGACGGTCTCCACGGTGTCGGGATCGGGCGCGCTCACGTCCTCGTGCGACTTCCCGACGTCACGCTCGAGATCGCCGAGCGCGCTGCGCAGCGCGGAGAGGCTGCCGGCCAGCTCGTCCTCGCCGAGATAGTGCTCGTGGCGGCTCAGCTCGTCGGCGACGGAGAGCGCATTGCGAATTTCGAGGTGAAGAGCGGTGCGGTCCATGACGCGTCGGACTGCAAAAGAGGCTCCAAAGCGCCGATCCGCGAACGGACGCTGGAGGTGTCGCGACGCACGCGGAAGCCATGGTCGAGCTCGCATCGGCACCGCGCGCTCGTGCCACACGCGAGACGACGTGACGCGATCCGTGCGATCCGTGATCGGCGCCGGTCAGTCTCGGACGGGCGTGGCCTTCAGCGAGGCACGGCCTTCTTTGACGTAGACCGAGAACTTCACGCGCTTGCAGCCATGACGCTGCATCAGAGCGTCGCGATTCTTCTTCAGCGTCTGCTGGAACTTCTCGAAGGTGAGACCGTCGGTGGGCTCGTTGCACTCGCGCTTCGTGCGGAGGAACTCCTCGTAGACCTGGTGCCACTCCGCGGCGGGGTCGGTCGCGGCGTTGTGTCCACCGGTCGCGGCGATGAGATCGGCAGAGGGCTGCGCGACCATCGTCTGCTCGTCTTCGTCCTTCGCGAGCTTCGGCGTGGCGCCCGATCCGCTCGTGGGCGGCGGGAAGGGCGCAGGCATCGTCGCCTGCATCCCCAGCTTCTGCGCTCCGGGAGAGGCCGCGACCGTCGCGCTGTGCGAGCCCGGTCCGCCGTGTCCGCCGAGCTGCGTGTTCGCGTTGCCCGGGCTGTTGCCCGGGAACGGCGCTCCGCCTGGCGCACCGGCCATGGCCATCGTTCGCTCGTTACCGGGGAACGTCTGCTGCACGCCGCCGGGATGCTGCATGCCACCGGGTCCGCCCATCGGGACACCGGGCCCACCACCCGGACGTGACGCTGCGGGAGGCGGAGGCGCGCCGGGTCGCGAAGGCGCGGACTGCGGAGGCGGAGGGCCGCCGGGGAAGCGATTGTTCGCGCCGCTCTGGCTCGACGCCTGCGCCGGCTGGTTGAACGAGCCTCCCATGTTCGGTGACGTCTGCGGAGGCGCGGACGGGTCGTTCATCGGGAAGGAGAACGCGCTCATGCTCGGCTGCGCGGGCACGGGGCCGAGGATCGACTCGAGGTCGGCGGGCTTTCGCGCGGTGCCGCCGCCCTTCTCGACGACGCGCTGGATGCCTTGGTTGATGTCGGTGGCGATCTGGCGGAAGCCGGCGCGGAAGCG
>JAXDMI010000842.1:0-4247 GCA_034666145.1 Myxococcales bacterium
CGGCGGCATGTACGAGAGCTTTCCCTTGATCTGGCCTTCGCGTGTGGTTTGCATGCGACCGGCCGCCTTCGCGACGCCGAAGTCGAGCACGCGCGCCACGCCGTCGGTGCCGACGAGGACGTTCTGCGGGGACATGTCGCGATGGACGATGCCCAGCGGAATACCGCGCTCGTCCTTCGCCACGTGCGCGGCATGGAGGCCGTGCAGCACGCCGGCCATCACGGCGGAGAGGATGCGCGTGGGCAGCGTCTGCTGCCGTTCGCGAAGCGCGCGCGAGAGCCGAGCGATGGATTCGCCCGGCACGTACTCCATGACGAGGAAGAGCTCACCGCCGGTCGCGACGACGTCGAGCGTCGGGACGACGTTCGGATGCCTGATACGCGCTGCCAGCCGAGCCTCGTCGAGGAACATCGAGACGAACTCGGGGTCCGACGCGAACTGCGCGTGGAGCCGCTTTATGGCGACGGTTCGGGAGAAGCCGACCGGTCCGAGCAGGCGTCCGAGATGGACCGTTGCCATGCCGCCGGCGGCGATTGCTTGGTAGAGGGCGTACCTCCCCACCACTCGGACATTTTGGGCGGCGTTGCCCACGGTCTCTCATCGTAGCGGCGTTCGTGGGGGCGAACGACAAAGATGAAGGGCGTACATCCGGGCGGGATGTACGCCTTCGGGAAACCAGACGGCTCGGATCTCGGTCAGTGCTTGCCGCTGAGCGCGTCGCGCGTGCGATCGACCATCGACATGAACGGTCCAACCAGGAGGTTCGCCGTCGCCGACTCCACGCCTGCGTGTGGGCGCGTCGGAGCGATCGACTCCGCGAGCTCCGCTGCCTTGCGCATGCGCTCCAGCCTCTCCGGCTCGAGCGCGGTGGCGAGAGCGCTGAACTCTTCGCGCTCCTCGGCCTCCGCGTGCGCGATCACGTTCCCCTGGAGGACGCGGAAGTCGGACTCGAAATCGCGCGACATGACGTCCATCTTCTCGAGCCGCGCGAGCGCCTTCTTCGCTTCGTTCTCTTCGCGAAGCCGCGCGCTCACGATCACGTCTCCTTCGCGAAGCGCACGACGCGCGGCAGGATGCACGATCTCTTCCTCCGCGGTCTCGTGCACGGCGAGCAGTCGACGGAGGTCGGTGAATGCGCGTTCGCGCTCCTTCGCCTGTGCCGCGAGCACACGCTCGAAGCCCGCTTTGATCTGCGTGTGCTGGCTCTTGAGGAAGTCCACCACGTCCGTTCCCTTACCGATCATCGTAGCCATCGGGGCGATCCTTTCTGGAAGGTGGCGCGGTTGGACGCGCCCCCGCGCGCGCGTCGAGCAGGAGTCATGCCGGGGTGCACGGAGTCGATCGCGTCTCAGCCATTAACGATCGCGTGACTGCGTCCGAAGCACAGCCCCGTGTAGAGATCTGCACCGGCGGTGCGTGCCTGACGCCGTTCGCCTTCGAGCTCCAGCTCCAGCTCCAGCTCGCCATACGGTGTGGGCGCGACCGGCGGCACGAGCGTCACGGGCACGGCGCCCATCGGCGATGCCTCGACCGACACTCGTTGCATCGGATCCGTCTCGCTCGATCGCGGCTCGACCGTGTCTCCGCTGAGCGAGTGGAGCATCGCGAGCTCGCTGAGCGTCGCCCCGCTGCGCATGCCGTCCGCGATCGCCTCCGGCACTTCGCTCGTAGCGGTGGCGCCGTCGACGGACACGCACTCGTCATGGAGGCAGCGAACCAGATCGGCGATCGCGGCGAGATCGCAGGCCATCAACGAGCGCCGCTCCTCGGCGCTGGTCCGGAGCTCACGTCGTCGTCGCAAGATCGCGAGGCGCTGCGCGATCCGCGGGCGCTCTGCTTCAGGAGCCATCCATCGCATCTGCTCGACGCTCGCGACCTGTCGGTCGAGGTTGACTGCGGCAGCCAACGACAACGCCTCCGTGCTGTTGCGGAGCGCAACGGCGAGTCGCGAATAGAGGGTCAAGAGCGTGTCGACGCCGAGCCAGTCCTCGCGGTCCAGTCCGCATCCCGTGCGCAGCCGAATCATCGCGACCACCGCTTCGAGCTCCTGCAGCTCGTCCCTGTGACTCGGCGACATCATCTGCGTGAGCCGTGCTCGCTCGGCGAGCACGGCGAGGCGAGCCTCGCGCGCGACGCTCGCTTGCACCCGCCGCTGGAACGCGGGAATCAGCGGAAGCACCAGGACCAAGAAGGCCTCGGCGACGATGATCAGCAGGAGCGGCAGCAGCAGGCTCTGCGTCAAGATCGCGAGGGCAATCGGAGTCACGACCACGAACGCTTGACTGACGTGTCGCACGGCGTGATGGCGACACACGGCCAGCGTGCTGGGACAGCGCGTCGACGCGTTCTTCATCGGACTGATCCTCCGGCGGTTGGACGTGCATGAAGCACGCCCCCCGGCCAAAGGACCCGTTCCGATGACGATCGCAGATCGCAGATCGACCTGCGGTAGCTCGTGTCGTGTGATTCACACGACCAGAGAGCGCGACTACTTCTGTGGGACGCCGCTCGCGGCCGCGAGCGCTTGCTGTTGCTGCTGGAGCATCTGGCCGATGGCGCGCGAGCGTTCGATCGCGAACTGCTTCACTTCCTTGTTCGGCGAGACCGCGAGCTTCTTGAGCAGCGCGGTGATCTTCTCCATGTCCTTCGACTGGAAGAGCGCCTCGAAGTAGTTGTGCGCGATGCGAACGTCCTGCTGCATCAACGCCTCGTGCGGAGCGAGGAGCTTCACGACCTCATCGATCTTGCCGGCCTGGCCGTAGAGCGCGGAGAGGACGATCAGCGGGATGGGGTCGGCGGGCGAGCGATCGACGCCCTTCTTCGCGAAGCCGATGGCCTTGTCGCGCGTCTTCTCGTCGCCGGCGTAGAAGCCCTGCAGTGCGACGTACGGCGCCGCCGTCTTCGCGTTGACCGGAGCGTTGGCGAGCTCCTCGAGCGTCGCGATCGCCTTGTCCTCGCTCTCCGACTCCTTGATGAAGTTGAAGAGATAAGCCCAGGCGTCGACGTTGCCGGGCTGGATCTGGATGGAGCGCTCGACAGCCTCGCGCTCCGCCTTCGGATCCTTCTTCGAATGCGCGAGCTTCGCGAGATGGAGGCTCGGATACGGATTGTCCTTCATCAGGTTCTGGGCGCCCTTGAGGGTGCCCTCGGCCTTGTCGAGCTTCTCCTGCGCGAGCTGCGCGACGCCGAGCGCGAGCCAATCCTGGCCGTCACCACCGCGCGCGACGACCTTCGCGAGGACGCCTTCCGCCTTCTCGTGGCGCTGATACTTCATCAGCTCCTGGGCGAAGATGCGGCCGCGATCGAGGTCGTCCTGGCTGTCGACCCAGTGCTTCTCGAGGCCGGAAAGCAGGTCTTCGAGGCCGATCGCGATCGGGCGACCCTGGTCGTCCTGGACCTGCACGGCGGGGCCGTTGAAGCCGAGGAGCTTCCACACTTGCTCCATGGTGAGCGCGACGGGACCGTCGACGACGTCCTTCTCGACCGGCGCGCCGTTCGGGCCGAGCGGGATGAGGACCATCGCGTTGGCCGGCACGCCGTTGGGGAACGACTGGATCGGCGCGAGGATCGCGGCGCCGCCCGTGATGGCGATGCCTCCTTCACCTCCAGGTGCGCCGCCTCCTGCGCCGGAGGTCTGGGGAGCGGGCTGTCCCGGCATGCCGGGGCGCGGGGGAGCAGAAGTGGTCTGGCTCATTTGGGGCCGCGGAAGCTAGCACTGGCGCCCGGCTCGGGAAAGACCCAGCGGGCGCTGAAAAGGATGCGGCGTCCGGGGATGGGATAGTCGAGCGCATCGCCGATCGGGGCGCGGACGAGCACGGGGCTGCCGAGGATTCCGACGCCGGCGTACTCGGCGACGCGGAGATCGAAGAGGTTCCGGACGTCGAGCGAAAGCGAGAGCCCGGGCGCGCCCGGCACCTGGAGGCGCGCGCCGGTGCTGTGGAGGACGCGATCGGGGACCACCGTCGAGCCGATGTTGTCTGCGAAGATGCCGGTGACGACGTCGATGCCGTAGCGGACGCGCACCGGCCCGACCGTGTACGAGAGGTCGCCGACGAAGTCGTGCTCGGGCCGGCCGGGCAGGGGAGGCCGCTCGCAAAAGCCACCGACGAAGCGACACTCGCTCTCGTTCGCCGTGGCGAGCGCGGTGTGCGAGAGGCGGAGCTCGATGCCATAGGCGGACGCACGCGCTTCGGCCTCGGTGCCGAGTATCCGACCGCGGCCGATGTTGACCGCCTTCGCGAGACCGT
>JAXDMI010000843.1:0-3028 GCA_034666145.1 Myxococcales bacterium
CCTGCGGCGCGAGGCGGAAGAGCGTCTGCGACGGACGCTCGCCGAGCGATGCGAGGACGCGCGCCTCGCCGCGCTCGACGAGACGCGCTGCCGCGAGGGCCCATCCCACGGGCCACCCCGTGAGCACCGCGGCCTCGACGGCGACCGCGAGCAGGCTCCGCGCGAACGGCGCGAGCGTCGCCCACGGGATCGTCGGATCGAGCACCCACGGCAGGAGCCGCACCGCCGCGCCCACCAGCGCGGCGAGCAAGACGAGGAGGCTCGCTACCAGGGCGCCGCGGAGCGCGACGGGCGCGATCGGGTCGGTGGTCGTCCCTGGCATGGTGAAAACACGCGGAAACTACCACGGATCTCGACTCTTCCGGCACGGGTGAACGTCGTGGTAGCTTGCAGCCACCAACGTATCCAGCGACGAGGCGACGACGATCATGCCCACGACCCCGAACAGCCGCTGCAGCCCTACCAAGACGCGTATCGGCGCCTTCGCGCTCGCGGCTCTCGCGGCCGGGACGACGCTCCTCGGAGCTCCGACCGCCGCGCACGCGGAGACGGTCAAGCCGGACGGCAAGGGCATCGTCGGCGGAGCCTTCCTCGGAGCCGAGGTGGTCGTGTTCGTCGAGGCCATCGCGGGCGTTCGTTCGGGCACCGCATACCTGCTCGGCGCGGGCGGCGGCGCGGTTGCCGGCGGCGTCGGCGGCTACTTCATCGAGCAGGCCGTGAGCGACGGTCGCGTCCCCGGTTACATGCTCGCGGGCGGCCTCGCCCTCATCATTCCCGCGCTCGTCGTCACGCTCGATCAGACGCGCTACCTCCCGACCGAAGGCGCTCGCGAGGACCGTCCGGTCAACAACCTGCCGCCCAGCGATCCCGGAAAGCCCGGCGGAAGCGCGGTCGTCGGAGCCGAGACGGCACCGAGCACGCCGACCGCGGCGCCCGCGAGCGGAGCCACGCCGACCCCGGCAACGCCGGCGACTCCCCCGGCCACTCCGACGACGCCTCCGGCAGGCGGCGGCACCGGTGGCACCCCTTCACAGGTGCGCAGCCAGAGCAACGGCCCGCAGTCGCTCCTCAACCTGGGCGTCGACACGGCGGACCTCCGCATGGCGACCTTCAAGGTGGGCGTGCCCGTTCCCGAGGTGCATCCGGTCTTCACGGCGACCCAGAAGAAGGAGTTCGCCGTCTCCAGTGCGGCCAGCGAGCTGCGCTTCCCGGTGGTGCGCGTCTCGTTCTGAGCTCGGCGTCCCTGTTCCTTTCCGCGAGCCGACCTTGTAGCCTCATGAAAACCGTAGCTTCCGTGCTCTCCTAGGCGAGACGCGGCCGGCCGCGGACTTGCGAGAAGCGGACGAGCCGCACCTCGCGATGGATGCAAAGGAGCTTTGGTGAACACCTCGCGCAGCGTAACGAAGCCGCAGGACCCGATGCTCGGTCGTGTCGTTGCCGGTCGGTACCGGCTCGAGGCGCGGGCCGGCGAAGGCGGAATGGGCGTCGTCTATCGCGCTCGGCACGTCCTCATCGATCGCGTCGTCGCGCTGAAGCTCATTCGCCCCGACCTCCGCGGTGAGACCCACCTTCGCGCCTGGATGCTCCGCGAGGCCCGCGCCGCGAACCGCGTCGACCACGCGCACATCATCGACATCCACGACATCGGCGAGACCGAGGAGGGCGAGCTCTATCTCGTCATGGAGTACCTCGTCGGCGTCTCGCTCTCGAGCGAGCTGGCGAAGGGCCCGATGCCGCTCTCGCGGGCCGTCGACATCCTCGAGCAGATGTGCGCCGCGCTCGCGCGCGCTCACGACCTCGGCGTCGTGCACCGCGATCTCAAGAGCGACAACATCCTGCTCTCGACGCGCGGCGGTCGAAAAGACTTCGTGAAGATCCTCGACTTCGGTCTCGCGCACCTCGCGATGGATCCGCGGCTCGCGCCCAAGGGCGCCGTCTTCGGAACGCCCGAGTACATGTCGCCCGAGCAGGCGCGCGGCGAAGAGGCCGGTCCGCCCAGCGATCTCTACGCGCTCGGCGTTCTCTTCTTCGAGATGCTCACGGGGCAGCTTCCCTTCCGCTCCAACGATCGCGACACGCTGCTCGAGATGCAGCGCACGTCGCCGCCGCCGAAGCCCTCCGCGATCAAGCCGGACACGCTGCCCGCCGCCGAGGCCGTCGTCCTCAAGCTCCTCGAGAAGGAGCGGCGCAAGCGCTATCAGGACGCCCACCACCTCCACGAAGAGCTGAAGGCCCTGCAGCGCGCGCTGCCGTCGACGCCGTTCGAGCTCCAGGCCACGCCGGAGAACCAGGCCCCTCCTCCGCCGCCGCCCCCGCAGTCGCCGGGCGTCATCGAGTGGGCGAACCGCGCCGCGCTGTTCTCGCGCATGGTGAGTCGCGTGTATCCTACAGGCAATATGCCGCCCGAGATCCAGACGGGTCTCGCGCAGGTGTGGGATCTCGCGTCGCGAGCCACGCGCCTCGAAGGCGAAGTGGCGAGCCACACGCGGAAGCTCGAGTCGCTCGAGCGTCGCGGTCGTGCGCTGCGCGCCGAGATCGGTCGTAAGGTCGAGGAGCTCGCTCATGAAGAGTCGCGCGCGCTCCGCGAAGCCGCCGCCGAGCAGCAGGAGGCTTCGAAGCTCCGCGAGCTCGTGCAGGTGGCGGAGCGTGCCGCGGGCACGGCGAAGGCGCAGGCCGATCAGGCCGCGCTGCAGGGCGGAAACGGCGCGACGCTGCGCGCGATCTTCGAGCGCTCCGGCGGAGCGGCTGCGCTCCTCGACGCGCGTCGCGAGTCGCTCATGGAGCGCGAGGGCAAGGCTGCCGTGAAGGACGCGCAGGCGAAGGATCTGCGCCGTCAGATCGACGAGCTCCGCGCACAGCTCGCGCGCTACGCCGAAGCGCTCGAGGAAGACCTCGCCGCCGGACGCGAGAAGGTGGCATCGCGCACGCGCGAAGGCCTCAACTTCGAGAAGGCCTTCAGCGATACGTCGACGCTGCTCTTGAACCACCTGAAGACGAAGCCCGAGGCTCGCGATCTGATCCAGGAGCT
>JAXDMI010000844.1:0-5315 GCA_034666145.1 Myxococcales bacterium
GTCGTACAACCTCCTGCGCTCCCTCACGGCGGTCGAGAACGTCGAAGCGACGCTCCAGTTCCTCGGGCTCTCTGCCCGCGAGCGACGGAGCCGCGCGATGGAGAGCCTCGAGCAGGTCGGCCTGCCGGAGGTCGCGGCCAAGCTCCCGCACCAGATGTCCGGCGGCCAGCAGCAACGCGTCGCGATCGCGCGCGCCATCGCGCGTCGTCCTGCGCTCCTCCTCGCCGATGAGCCGACCGGAAACCTCGATCGTGAGTCCGGCGCGCGCGTCTTTCGCTGCCTGACCGACCTCCAGCGATCGCTGGCCGTCACCTGCATCATGGTCACCCACGACGCCCACCTCGCCGCGAGCGCCGACTCCATCGTCCGCATGCTCGACGGGGCGATCGTCGAGTCATGAGCCCTCCGATCATCACGGCGGAGAACGTCGTGAAATCCCTGCGCGCCGGCGACGTCGTGACGCCCGTGCTGCGCGGGGTGACGATGACGATCCCGCGCGGCACGTTCAGCGCCATCGTCGGACCTTCGGGCTGCGGAAAGACCACGTTCTTGAGTCTCCTCGGCGCGCTCGATCGCGCCGACTCCGGCACGCTCGTCGTCGACGGCGTCGATCTCCGCTCGCTCGAGGGCGCCAGCCTCGAGGCGTACCGGCGCGAGAAGATCGGGCTCGTCCTCCAGTTCTTCAACCTCCTGCCGACGCTCACGGCGGTCGAGAACGTGGAGAGCAGCATCGAGCTCCTGCCCTTGACCCCGACCCAGCGACGAGACCGCGCGAAGGACTACCTCGATCGCGTCGGCCTGGCGGACGCCGCCTCGAAATTCCCGGCGCAGATGTCGGGCGGAATGCAGCAGCGCGTCGCGATCGCCCGTGCCCTCGCGCGGGAGCCGATCCTCCTCCTCGCCGACGAGCCCACCGGCAGCCTCGATCGCGAGAGTGGCAATCAGGTGTTCGAGCACATCCAATCACTGCAGCGTTCGATGGGCATCACCTGCGTGATGGTGACCCACGATCCGGAGCTCGCCGCGCGCACGGGAAGGATCGTGACGTTCGAGGACGGCCGCACCGTCGGTCAGGACGTCACGGCTTCTCCAGGTTCGCCACCGTGAAGGCGTCGAGCGGAACCTCGCGCGTCTCGACCTTCTCGATGAGGATCTCGGTGGTGCGACCGGAGACGTGATCCTTCATCATCGAGCGCGTGATCTGCCAGCGGCCGTCGTGGCGTTGCAGCTCCTTCGCGACGAGCGTCTTCATGGGCGCGCCGGCGGCGTCGAACATGATCCACTTGAGCGGGATCAGGTTGTCCTTGCGGACCCACACTTCCACGCGCTTGTACGGTGCGTCGGCGACCGTGGCCGCGACCTTCAGGTGGTAGCAAGGATACTTGCCGATGTTCTCGTCGGCATCGAGCACCGGCGTGCCGTTGCGGACGTCCTTGCGATCCATGTCCGCGTACGTGAAGTCGGTGCCCATGAAATGCTCGCTCCGATTGCCGGCGGCGACACGGCGTGAGCGCTTCAGGTCGGGCATGTAGACCGTGCGCTCGTCGTCGCCGTCGTTCTTCTGCACGAGGAGGAACTTCATGCCCGCGACGTCGGCCGGCGCCGTGAAGCGGAGGAGACTCTTCGCGAGCGGCGGGGCGTAGCGACGTGACTTCGCCTCGAAGGCGAGCTCGCGTTTCTGTCCGTTCTTCTCCGTCACCGTGACGCGCGCGGTCGCCTCGACGCCGTCGCGACCCCACGAGTCAGCGTCGATCGCCTTCTCGACGACCTGCTGCGCGGTGAGCCGCGCCGGGTCGGCCGCAGCGTCGCTGGCGACGAGGCTCGAGGCGGACAACGAGGAGACGACGAACATGGTGCAGAGTGCAACGAAACGCATCGGAGATTCCTTCGCGGTGAGGGGTCGAGATCAGGGCGGGCAGCCGGGCGCGCCGGTCGGTTTGCCGTCTTTCACGCAGGGAATGCACATGTGGAGGTCCTGGCAGTTGCCGCGGTCCAGGAAGAGGTCGCTGCCCGTTCCGAAGTCGAGGCAGTCGCTGAGACAGACGCCCGTGTAGTTGCCGGCGAGGAACGTCGAGGCGCTGCACGCGGGTGGGACGAACGACGGAGGAAGGTTCTCGGTGGGAACGCAGAGCGCGTCGGCAGCGCACGCATCGGTCTGCAGTCGTGACGTGAGCGTGGCGGGGATCGCGGTCTTCGGAACGCACTTGCCCTTGTTGGCGCCGTTGCGGTTGCAACAGCTGGTGAACGTCTTGGCCGGGCCCTTGGGACCGGGATCACAGGACGTCTTGCAGGCGCCGGTGTCGCTGCCGTCGATCGGACTGAAGCACGGGGCGCAGCGCTCGTTCGCGTCGCACGTCGCGACCGGAAGACCGGACTGCGCGTTCACCAGCGGCAGCACGGCGTTCGTGCAACGCCCCTCGGCCCCGAGGAGCGAAGAGCACGTCGCCGGAATGAATCGACCCGCGGAGGCGATGAGCTTGTCGGGCACGCAGTAGCCGCCGCTGCACGTCGCGAGCTTCGAGACGAGATCGGCCGGCGCGAGATGCGCGGGCAAGCAGTGCGCGCCGCTGTTCGGTCCGCCGCACGCCGGAAGCGGCGCGGGATCGACCACGGGCGGACCGACGTACGGGCACGCCAGAGGGGCAGGGGGCCCGGCGTCCATTGCGCTCGCGCTCGCGCCCGCGCCCGCTCCCGGGCACGGGCCACTCGGCACCAGCTGCGTGCCGATATCGCACGCGCCGGTCGGCTTGTTGTCGTTCGGGTTGATGCACGGCGTGCAGCGCTCGTCGCTCGCGCAGGATCCCTGCGAGAGGACGTCCTTGTTGAGCGCGACCTGCGGAACGCAGAGGCCGAGGCACACGCCGTCGGCGCCGTTCAGCGACTTGCAGCTGGGCGGCTTGGCGCCGCCGGAGATGATCAGCTTGTCGGGGAGACAATAGCCGCCGCCGCATGCAGCGAAGAACGGACGCGAGACCTCCGGGACCTTGTCCGAAGGCACGCAGTGAGCGCCGCCGCAGGCCGGAGCGCACGCGGGGAGCGTCGACGGATCGGCGAGCCTCTCGATCGGAGCAGCGTCCGCGACGCACGCCCCGGCCGCAGAGGGAGTGACGCCCGGGCCGCCGTCGGCAGGCTCCGTCGCCGGCGTGTCGAGGCCGAGCCCGAAGTCCGCGCCGCCGTTGCATCCGGCCGCGCTGAGCGCGATGCCCGCGAAGGCGACACAGACGATGGCGGCGATACGGTGCATGGGCACGTTCACCCTGAGTGCACCGTAGGTGCCACCCCTGATCGAGCGGCAAGGCCCTGCGATGTTCGCGCTTTAGGTGAACGTGAGAACGCCGGGTTCCCAGGAGAGGATCCGCCACGCAGCTGCGATCTCTATCGTGATCACGGGGCCTCGACGATCCAGGCGCGCGCCGTCAACCGATGCTGCGCGAGCAGAGCGCCGCCCGCAGATCGATGCGCTGAATCGTGCGGACCGCGAGCGCCGACGCGACGGAGAGGCTCGCCAGCGTCGGTATGGCGATGGCGAGGAGATCGCCGATGCGGAAGTCCACGGGGAGGGGAAACAAGGCCTTCGAGAGCGCATGCAAGATGTAGAAATCGAGCACGATCCATCCCACGAGCGCCGCCGCGAGCCCGAGGAACGACAGCGCGCCGATCTCCGTGAAGACGATGCGCACGATGCTCCATCGCCCGTAGCCCATGGAGCGCAGGGTCGCGTACTCGCTCTCGCGCTCGAGCAGCAAGACGGCGAGCACGCTCAGGACCGCAGCCAGCGCGAAGCACATTCCGACGATCAAGAACGGGACGATGGCGGCCCGCTGCTCGCGGACGAGACGCTGCATCGTCGCCATGGCGCCGGCCTTCGACTGGAGCCCCAGCACCATCTCCTCACGAAGCAGCGCGGCCTCGGGCGTCTTCGCCGCCGGCATCGTGACTGCGGGCGCGGGCGCGCTGGCAGCCGGATCGTTCTCGAAGTCGATCACCTCCGCACCTTCGGGCCGAGCGCCCGCTTCCGGAAGCAGTGGCGGCGGTGCCGCGCCCTCCGACATGGATCCGTACACGACGAACATCCCCGATACCCGCTCGCCGAGATCGAGCAGGCGCTGCGCGGTGCGCTGCGGCACATGGATGGTCGACGCCGACGCATCGTGGACGAGGCCGACCACCACGAGCTCGAGCACCTTGCCCTTCGGCGACGTGAGGCGGACCTTCTCGCCGAGGCGAATCGGGCGCTCGTCGCGCGCGAGGCTCTCGTTGAGGATCACCTCCAGCGCGTCAGCCGACGAGAGATCACGTCCGCCCGTGAGCTCGCGCGGATCGAGCTTGCTCGGCGCGGGCAGACCGCGCACGCGCACCTCCTGCGTGTCGACGCCTTCGCGAGCGAGCGTGGCGCGCCCTTGCACGAACGTCTCCGTCGCCGACAGACCCGGCGTGGCGACGAGGCTCGCGAGGGCCTTCGGCTCGAGCGGCACGCGAAAATTCACGGTGGCATCCCAGCGGATCTTCGCCGACATCTGGGTGGCCCAGAGCTCCCACGAAGAGTTGAGCGTGAGCAGCGCTGCGGGCGCGGCGACTCCGGCCCCCAGCAAGACGACGACGGCCGTCGAGAGCCTCATGCGGCGCACGACGTTGCGGATCGCGTAACGCGTCGTCGACCGTCCGCGCGCGAGGAGGATCTCGATCGGCCGCGGCAGGCCGCGAAACGTCACCTCGTTGCCGCCGCGCATCGCGAGCGCCGGGCTCATGCGCAGGATGCCGATCAGCGGGACCACCACGCCGACCAGCGTGACGAGCACGGCGAAGGCCGCGACGAGAGCGAGCGTGGGATACGGCACGACGATCTCGGGGTCGACGATCCCGATGCTGCGGGCTTGATCGACGGCATTGATGCGTCCGAACACGGGCGCGAGCCTCATGCCGACGACAGCCCCCACGAGAGCCGGCGCGAGACCGACGAGCAGGTAGGCGGCGATGAAGTGCCACGACGGAAACCCCACCGCGAGGAGCGCGCCGATCTCGCGCCGCTGGCTCTCGACGATGCGCATCATCAGCACGTAGGCGACGATGGCGCCGAGCAGGCCCACGACGAGCGCCAGGATCGGCGTGAGCACGCGCGGATTGCGGAGAAGCTCCTCGTGGAGGCGGTAGCCGAGGTTCGATCGACGCGGGACGATCTCCTCGATCTCGAGGCCCGCAAGCGCGCGGCTGATCGCGGTTCGAACGGCGCTCTCGTCCGCGCCGGGCTCGTACGTGAAGAGGAGCTCGTTGTAGAGGCGCTCCAGGAACAGCTCGTCGAGCTTCGTGCGCGGCGC
>JAXDMI010000845.1:0-6416 GCA_034666145.1 Myxococcales bacterium
CACGGCTGCACGCGCAAGCGCCGCGAGCGCCGACACGCGCTCCGGCGGACGCACGGATCGGAGCGCGATCGCGAGCAGAGGCAGGAGCCGCTCGGCGTCGTCGGGCCGATCGGCGGCGCGATCGGCGAGGCGCCGTAGCATCGACTGCTTGGCGCCGGCGCCGCGATGCACGGCAAGGAGCACGGTCGAAGCGAGGTACTCGATCTCGCTGATCCCGGCCTGCGCCTGCCAATCCGTGGCGTGCTTCACGACGAGCGCGCGAACGTCGTCGTACGGCGATTCGAGCAGCGCGAACCAGAGCGGTACGTCAGCGACCTTCTTGGACTCGAGATACGCCGTCGCCAGCGCGCGAACGTCGGCAAAGCGCGAGTCGAAGAGATCGCGGAGGTGCTCGGGTCGCTTCGCAGGCGACGCGTCGAGGAGCTCGAGGAGCCAGCGCGTCCCGTCGATGCGCACGCGGTCGACCGTCGCGTTCGCGATGCGCGCGAGCGTCGTGAGATCGGCGGCGCTGCTCGATCGCTTCGCGACGGCATCGGCGGCTACCATTTCCTTCATCCAGCGCAAGCCGAGCTCCGCGACGGCGGCGATGCGAGCACCGGTGAGCTCCGTGACCTGCGCGAGCGTGAGCCTTCGCGGGGCGACGTTCTTCTCGAACGCCTCGACGACGATCGGCGCGACGTCGAGGTTCTCGGTGCGCAGGAGCTCGAGCCAGTCGCTGACACCGAGCATCTCGAGCCCGCGCGCATGACGCAGCAGCTTGCTGCCGAAGCGCGCTACGTCCTCATCCATCGCGAGGAGCAGCGGACGGATGGCGCGGACGTCGATGGCGTCGAGCTCGGTCGCGTAGGTCTTCTCGAGCCAGGCAATGGTCCAGACGCGGACGGTGCGAGACTTCGCGCGAGCGAGCAGTTCGAGGAGCTCGTCGAGGACGCCGCTCCACGCCTTCGGGAAATACGGCGCCGGCGCGAGCTCGGCGAGCGTGCGGCCCTTCGCGACGCGGATGCCACGCGGGATGCGCTCGAGGACGGGCGACCACGCATACAGCACATGGAGGAGCGCCCACGCGTCGAGGAGACGCACGGGTGTATCGAGGCGCTGGTCCTCGTAGAGAGCGACCGCGATGCGCATGGCACGCCCATAACGAGCGACGTCGGCGCGACCGGTGCCTCGGAAGTACCGAAACGCGCGGCGCGCGAGGTACCGCCGCGTCGCGCGCGTGAAGCGTGGCGTGCTGGGCGCGATCTTCACGCCTCGCGCGGCGACGCGTTCGGGCACGAGCGGGTCGGAGAACAGGACAACGGTCTCGACCGGCTTCCCCGTCTCCCAGCTCGTCTGCTTGACGGGATAGCGCCGGACGAGACGGTCGAAGGCGACCATGAAGTGCGCCATCAGCTCGTCGTCCTGGTTCTTCTCGGCCGCCTTGAAGAGGTGCTTCACCAGCCCGCGATGATTGGGCCGATCGCATCCGTCATCGATGTAGTCGAGAAGCGCGCGCCGCATGCCCGGTCGCGTGTCGGCGATCCAGGGCTCGGCGAGCGTGGCGAGCTTCTTGTCGGCCTCACAAGCGAGCACCTCGTCGAGGAACCGTGTCGGGTCACCGATTTGATAGAGCTCGTCGACGAGTAACGCCGAGCCGGAGCCGCCGGAGCTCCTTTGCAAAGGCGAGAGGAGCTGCGAGGTCCCGACCTCGACGTACTTCGCGGTGAGCTTGCGCGCGATCGTGGCGCGAACCGTCGCCTCGGCCTGGGCGGGCGTCGCGTAGCGCGACGAGGCATAGCGGGGGCGCTTGAGCTCCTTGAGGATGCACGTCTCGACGAGCACACCGCGCTGCTCGATCTCGAAGATCGTCTTCACCTCGGGCCGCCCCGGAAACACCTGCATCGCGCCGGTGAACGGATTTCGACGCTCCGTAGGAGGCAGCGCAGGCCGGGTGTGCTCGAAGCGCGGCAACGCGCGCATCAAGCCATCCCGCCGCTGCGACTGTCAATGGTCGACGGCCTGGGTGCTCGCTCCGTGCGGCGGAGCAGGTCAGAGCAGGAACGAGACGCCCAGCGAGACGGTCGGGTAGCCGAGTCGCAACGTCAGCGCGACGGTGTCGTTGAAGTGGAAGCGACCACCGGCGTACGCCGCGAAGCCGACGCCCGTGTGCGTCGGCTCGGCGCACGCCAGGAAGGCGTTGCCCTTCAGCTTGTCGCAGAAGCTGTCGAAGGTCGCATGGTAGATGTAGAGGCCCGGCTCGCCGAAGACGCTCCAGCGCGGCGAGAGCCAGAAGTTCCACTGCATCGTGACCGGGAAGAGGAAGTACGTCGCTCCGCAGCCGAGGTCATTGCCGGTCGCGAAGACCGTTCCGCCGTAGTAGCAGCCGCTGTAGCGGAGGATGTCCGCGCCGAACGAGATCGCGACGCTGTTGTTGATGGTCGGGATGAACCCGTTCTGGACGATGGGGATGCCCGCGCGGAGTCCGGCGCCGAAGCCGTTCGACGCGTACAGATTCGCCCAACCAAAATCGAGATGGGGCTCGAGCTCGACCCCGTAGTTGGGGTGGTCTCCCGGGTTCTTGATGATGCTCTGGGCGTGTCCCGTCGCCGTACTGCCGACGACCATCGCGAACGTAGCGAGCCCGATCAAAGCCGACTTGGACATGTTCCGCATCCTAACCCGAGCGCGCCGCGCATGGTCCAGTCAGGTTGCCGCAGCGCGCAAAAAACGCTCGCTCCGTGTATTCTCGTCCTCCTCCGGAACGCATGCTCGAGCGAATCGCCCTCCATCAAACGCGCCTCCGCACGCCGGGCCTCGGTCTCGAGGGAAAGGGCGTTGCGCTCGGCGCGAAGGGGCTCGTCCTCCTTCCGTCGCTCGATCGATTGGTGGCCTGGCTCTCCGTCTACACCCGCGAGCACTCGCTCGAGGACCTGATGGCGAGCCTGCAGATCCAGATCGTCCGAAGCAAGCTGGGCACGCGCGAGATCACGCTCTCGTTCGCGGCGGAGTCGGCGGACCGCATGGACCGCGTGTCGGAGACGGCGCGTCTCGTCGGCGGCTTCGCATTCACCGGGACGAGCCGGCACTTCGTGCAGTATCGCGATGCGGCGGCGCCCTTCGGCTACGACGCGACGCAGCTCATCTCCACCGACGCGGCGCTCGTCCTCTATCACGATCGTTTCACGCAGGTGTACGAGCTCGACAAGGAGGTCGGCCTCAAGTCGCTGCTCCTCCGGCTCATGCCGCACGTCGATCCGTCGACCATCGACGAGGGCGGACCTCGCATCATCGTCGCCGAGCAAGGCCTCGGGCCCGCGCTCATCCATTACTTCGTGCGCTCGCGCGTCGAGGGCGAGGTGGCGGTCGGCGAATGGCCGCCCACGAGCGCGTTCGACGAAGGGCCCGTGCGTCGCTACGTGATGCGCATCCCCGAGCTGCCGAAGCGCATGCGACCGCTCATGGCGAAGACGCCGGGGCTCACCACGTTCCTGCCGGCGGGTCCCGGCGTTGCCGTGGAGATGGGCTATCGCCATCCCGTCGCGCTGCGTGCGTGTCCCGTCTTCGATCCCGGCGGCCTCGTCTTGCTGCGCGGTCGCGGCGACGAGCCGTGGACGCTCGAGAAGACGCCGCAGATGGGCGACCTCCGCGCGTTCGCTCGCGTCGAGCTGCGCGGTGGTGAGGGCGTCGACTCGTCCGTCGCCACGGGCTCTCACCTCCCCGACCCCGTGCGCGTTCCGCTGCGCGTGGTCCCCTCGCCTTCCCCGTGGCGCAACGTCACCGCGACGTGGATCGCGCCCGCGCAGATCCCGCTCCTCCGTCGCATCGCCTACGCGCTTCCGCACCAGACCATCTTGCGCACGCAGATCGCCATCACGCCGCGTGGAGCGTTCCTGCGCTGCAGCGCGGGCATCGAAGCGATCCCGCTCGGCATGTTCTTCGTCGAGATCCATCCGTCGCTGTTCATCCCCGCGGGCTACGACGTGACTCCGGCGGTGGCCCCCGAGGTGCTCTATCGCGCGCTCGGCGCTTCGTCCTCGCAGGTCCTCTTCATCGACACCGGCGCGCGGCCGATGGCGGTCGAGGAGAGCGCGTTCTCTCCGCTCGAGACCGCGTTGCTCGAGGCGCAGGCGTGGGAGCCGCTCGTGGCCGATGCCATCACGCGCGCTCTCGAAGAGGTGCCCGTCGATCTCAAGCTCGAGCCGCTCGGCGTGTTCGCGCTCAGCCAGGTCAATCCGCCGCTGCCGGATGCCAGCCACGCGAATGCTCCGCAGCTCGGTCCGGGCGGCGGTGGTCAACCTCCGGCTCTGCCGCCGGCCGGTTCCGTCGGGCCCGCCGGGCCCGGCAAGGTCGTCTGAGGATGGCGAAGGACGACCCGCAGGCGCTCTGCGATCGGCTCTTCACGACGTTCCTCGCGCCGCTCGTGCTCGGCGGAGAGATGCGACCGGTCAAGGCGTTCGGGGGAAAGAACGCGCTGTCGATCGGCGACCGCGCGCCGATCGATCAGGACGCCCTCTCGCGCACGCAGCTCGCGCGCGTGCGGATCGCCCGTAAATTAGCGCCGATCGACCGATTCGAGCCTGCGCCCACCGGCCACGAGTGGACCATCGCCGCGATGCTGCACGATCTCGTGCAGGCGACGCATCCCGGCTTCAACGCGGTCTTCCGCCGGAGCGGGCCGCTCCGCATCATGAGTGTCATCGAGAAGACGCTCGAGCGAGTGCCGCCGCCGCGCACGGCCGGCGAAGCGCTCTCGCGTCATACGTGGCTGTCGCGCATGTTCGAGCTCGCGCGCACCGACGTCGAGGTGAAGTGGTGGACGGGCTCCGAGACGTTCCTCGGCGAAGAGCCGCCCGCGCGACTCACGGCGTGGCCGGAGATCCGCCGCGTCCAGCAGACGCGAACGCCGCGACCGCTCATGGATCTGCCGACGAGCGGCGGCGCCGTCGACAATGCGCGCTTCACGTCGGTGGTCGAGGCGCTGCTCTCGCGCACGCCGCTCACCGATCTCGCGACCATCGACCGCGCGGCGCCGCTCTTCACGTGGCGGCACGAGACGCTCACGCTGTGCGCAACCAATGCGGGGCGCACCCTGATCCTGCGGGCGTTCGCGCAGCTCCCCGATCGTCAGGTCGATGCCGCGCTCGGACGCGCCACGCGCCAGCTCTTCGCGGCGAAGGCGCTGCGCGCGGTGTCGCTCGCCGTCGATCTCCTGCGCGATCGCGCGCTCATGGCGGCGGAGGCGCGCATCGGCCTCGATCGCGAGCCCGATCCGCTCACGCTCGGCCCGGAGCACAACGATGCGTCGTTCGCGATGAGCGCCGGTGCGCTCGCCGCAAGCCACTGGATCGCGCAGACGGGCGGCGGCTTCGCGGAGAACGAGCGGAAGCTTCTCCTGCGCGTGCTCGCACCGGCGGCGAGCTCGTCGGCGGCCCGCGAAGTGAAGGCGCTGCTCCCGGGCTGACTCGGCTCAGCGCGCCGCGCTCACTTCCACTTGTGTTGCCAGCGATAGAGCGTGGACAAGTCGACGCCCAAGATCTTCGCCGCGCGTCCCTTGTGGCCTTGCGTCTGCATCAGCACGCCCTCGACGTGACCGCGAACGACGTCGTCGATCGTCGAGCTCTGCTCTCCGGTCGTCGGAGCCTTCGTGGCGGTGAGCGCGACCACCTCGTCGGCGCAGAGCTCCAGGTGCTGAACGTCCAGCTGCTCGACGGTGGCGAGCACGACGAGTCGTTCGACGATGCTCTGGAGCTCTCGCACGTTACCCGGCCAGCTTCCTCTGGAGAGAAGCTCGACGAGGTCGCGGCTCATTGACCTGACCGGCGAGTGAGGAGCGCGCTCGCGCGCCCGCGCCACGAATGTGGAGACGAGCTCGGGGATGTCCGACCGTCGCGCGCGCAACGGAGGCACGGCGACGTGGACCACGTTGAGCCGGTAGAACAGGTCAGCGCGGAAGCCGCCTTCCTTCACGAGCATCGGGAGATTGCGGTGCGTCGCTGCGATGACCCGAACATCGACGTTTCGGGAGCGCGTACCGCCGACCGAACGGATCTCACCGGTCTGCAGTGCCCGAAGGAGCTTGGATTGGAGGCTTGGCGGCATGTCGCCGATCTCGTCGAGAAACAGCGTGCCTTTGTCGGCCTCTTCGAAGAGACCGCGGTGGAGCTGCGTCGCGCCGGTGAACGCGCCGCGCGCGTGACCGAACATCTCGCTCTCCAGAAGCGCGTCGGGGATCGCGGCGGCATTCACGGTGACGAAGGGATGAACCCGTCGATCGCTGCACGCGTGAATGGCGCGCGCGACCAGCTCCTTTCCGGTGCCGGTCTCGCCGGTCACGAGAACGGGCGAGCGCGCCGACGCGATGAGGTCGATACGCCGGCGCAGCAGCTCCATCGCCTCGCTGCTACCGAGAAGCTCGGCGGTCCGCAGCGGCAGCGATC
>JAXDMI010000846.1:0-2617 GCA_034666145.1 Myxococcales bacterium
CGGTGAGCTCGCCGGCGCTCCTGCGGCACGTTCCCTCAGCAGCCGCTCATCACCCTGCGCGACGAGCTTGACGACCTTCGGCGCCGCACACCCACTCCCGAGTGCGAGCGCTCCGAGCGCGACGGAGATCCCAAGCGCGGCCTTGGCTGTTCGCATCGGGCACTTTTACTACGCGTGATAACTTTCGTGGGTGGCGTCCGAGCGTCCCTCCGAGAAGCAAGCGATCGCCAAGGCGAAGAGCGAGGGTCCGTCCCGCGACGGCCCCATCCGCAGAGACTCCGCCGAGCTGCGCGCGTCGCGCGACCCGCTCGCAGACGTAGGCGTCAAGACGGGTACGCTCGTGGGCGGCACCTATCGCATCCAGGGCGTGCTCGGCGTCGGCGGCATGGGCGTGGTCGCCGCAGCGCTCGACGAGCGCTTGCAGCGGCGCGTCGCCATCAAGTTCGTCAAGTCGTCGATGATGGCGATGCCCCAGATGAACGACCTGTTCGCGGAAGAAGCCCGCGCCATGGCGCGTCTGTCGCACCGCAATGTGCTTGCAGTCTACACGTTTGGCGAGCACGGCGGAACACCGTACTTCGCGATGGAGTACGTCGACGGGCAGACCGCGGACCAGTGGCTCTCCGGTCATTCCGACGGCGCGCTGCCGAGCGTCGAAGAAGCGGTCCGCATCGTCGAGCAGGCCTGCACGGGCGTCGATGCCATCCACGCCACCGGCACGATGCATCGCGATCTCAAGCCGTCGAACTTGCTCATCGACAAGACGTTCCGCGTCGCGGTCGGTGACTTCGGTCTCGCGCGCGCGCCCGATCCCGGCGGCGCACCGGGCCCGCTCGTCGGCACCGCGGCGTACATGGCGCCCGAGGCAGCCTTCGGCGAGGAGACGCCGCGTGAAGAGGCGCGCGACGTCTATGCGCTGGGCTGCATCGCGTACGAGCTGCTCGTCGGCCGTCCGCCGTTCGTCGGCGAGACGGACATGAACGTGCTCACGCAGCACGTCCTCCAGATCCCGGTGCCGCCGAGCGAGCGACGCGTGGGGCTCGCTCCCGTCTACGACGACGTGATCCTGAAGGCGCTCGCGAAGGACGTCGACGACCGTTACCTCAGCGCCGGCGCGTTCCGGGATGCACTCCTCGCTGCGCATCGCGGCACCGCCGATCCCGCGCGCATCCTCGTCGCCGACGACGACCCGGACTGGCGTCAGATCCTCGTCTCCGCGCTCGTCGCGCGCTTCCCGCGCTCGGTCGTCGATCAGGTCGGCGACGGTGCGGCCGCGCTCGAAGCCTTCTGCGACAACCCGTACTCGGTCGTGCTCGTCGATCTCGAGATGCCGGAGATGGACGGCACGAAGCTCACGGTGTTGCTCCGCGCCATCGACAGCGCCCATCGCACGCCGATCATCGTGCTGACCGCTGCCGGTGGACCGAGCGAGTGGAAGCGACTCTCCGCGATCGGCGCCGACGCGTTCCTCGTGAAGCCCGTCGATGCTGAAGACGTCGAGCTCGTCATTCGTCGCACGCTGCGCGCGCGCCGCACCGCGCATGCGACGAATCCGTCGGTACCTCCGCCGCCGCTCACGTCGACCTAGTCCTGCCGGGGCAGAAATGCCCCGGCGCGCGCCGGATCGCATCGGGGCTCGAGCGTGAAATGTACGCAGATCTGCGGATTGCGCGATTGGCCCACCCGTTGCTGAAAGGGTCGTCACACGGCGTGACCAACCACTGCAACCTCTCGAAGAAGGTACGAAAATGTCGATTGTCGCTTGGATCATTCTGGGACTCATCTCCGGCTTCATCGCGAGCAAGGTCGTGAACAAGACCGGCGAAGGTGTCGTCCTCGACGTCATCCTCGGCGTCGTCGGCGCGGTCGTCGGCGGCTTCCTGTTCAACGCGTTCGGCACGGCCGGCGTGACCGGGCTCAACATCTGGAGCCTCTTCGTCGCGTTCATCGGCGCGGTCGTCGTCCTCGTGCTCAAGCACGCGATCATGGGGCGCGGGCGAGCTCACGCCTGAGGACGCTTGGCCCCTTGGACCTCTGGACCTCACCCCCCGGCCCCCTCTCCCTGGGGGGAGAGGGGGTGATGAGAGGGGGATGAGAAGAGAAAGGCTCGTCGCGGAGGACGCGGCGGGCCTTTTTCGTTTGTCTTGGGGTTTGCCTACCCGCGCGTACTCGGGGGCGGTTTTTGCGGGGTTTTGGGGCTGCGAGCGAGTCGCCATAGACGCTCAGCCGTGTATCATCGGCGAACGTGAATGGCCGTTGGACAAGCTCGTCTATCCGACCGGTCCTGCGGCAGCCGTTGAATTCGGGAGGGTTGATGAACTCGCATCGTGCGCGTCACTCGCGTCTGGCAGTCTTCGCGGTCGTCGTCGTCGGAATCGCAGCAGCAACCGCGGCCTCGCCGCCGGTGGCGCGCGCGGATGGATGGGGCGCGCCCGCCGGCGCTCCGGATCGCGACAAGGACGGCATTCCGGACAGCCTCGATGCATGCCCCGACACGCCGGGCGTGAAGCAAGCCGACATGCACAAGAACGGCTGCCCGCTTCCGGCAGCACTCGGCCCGTGGGGCGCGCCCGTCGGCGCTCCGGATCGCGACAAGGATGGCATCGCGGACGCGCAG
>JAXDMI010000847.1:0-5145 GCA_034666145.1 Myxococcales bacterium
GAGCCCCTGGAACGTAGCGAGGATCGCGGCATCGGGCGGCGGACATGCCTTCGCGACGACGCATTCGTCGTACGCGTGCTGCGTGACCTCGGTGCGATCGAGCCAGAACGCTGCGACGGTCACGGGATGCGCAGGATGCTCGTCGCCTTCGCCTCCGCCCTCCGATCCCATCGTGAACGTGCCGCCGGCGACGAGCAGCATCCCGTCGGGCGCCCCACCGTCACTCCCCGCGTCCACCTCCGCCTTCGCCTCCGCCTCCGCCTCCGCGCTCGCGTCCGCGCTCGCGCTCGCGCTCGCGCTCGCCTCCGCCGTCGCGCTCTCCGCGCTCAGCGCCGGCCCCGCGGGCGCGGGCGACGTGCCCGATCGACACGCGCCGAGCGCGATCACAGCCACGACCACCCATGCGCGTTCCGTCACGCTCTAAATGTGCCTCGCCGCGGCCGGCTTGGGAAACTTCTCACGCGCCTCCGTGGTAAACCGGGCTGGGCCTCGCCGATGATCTCCGTCCAGAAGCTCGTCAAGCGCTACGGCTCGATCGGAACGGCGCGTGGAAGCGGCCGCGTCGCCGTCGACGACGTCTCCTTCGAGGTCGACAAGGGCGAGGTGGTCGGCTTCCTCGGCCCCAACGGCGCTGGAAAGAGCACGACGCTCCGGATCATCGCCGGCTTCCTCGGCATGACCAGCGGCAAGGTCAGCGTCGCCGGCCACGACATCCGCGAGGAGAGCTTCGAGGCCCGCCAGAAGATCGGCTACATGCCCGAAGCGGTCCCGCTCTATCCCGAGATGCGCGTCGCCGAGTACCTCGCCTTCCGCGCCGAGCTCAAGCGCGTGCCCCGTCGCGAGCGCGTAGGCTTCGTCGACGACGCGATGACGAAGGCCAACGTCGACGACGTCGCGAACATCCTCATCGGCAACCTCTCCAAGGGCTATCGGCAGCGCGTCGGTCTCGCCGACGCGCTCGTGGCGAGGCCGCCGCTCCTCATCCTCGACGAGCCCACCGCGGGGCTCGACCCCAACCAGATCCGCGAGGTCCGCGACGTCATCAAGAACCTCGGCAAGGAGCACACGGTCCTCCTCTCGACGCACATCCTCAGCGAGGTCGAGGCGAGCTGCAGTCGCGTCGTCGTGATCGCGAAGGGCAAGCTCGTCGCGGAGGGCACGATGGACGATCTGTCGCGCAAGCGTCGCGCGGCGGGGCTCCTGCTCGTCGTGCGCGGGGAGCTCGACGTCGCGCTGGGGGCTGTTCGTGGCGTCGAGGGGATCGCCAAGGCGGGACTCGACGAGAGTGAGACGAGAGACGCGCACGTCATTCGTTGCTCGTGGGTGAAGAGCATCGACGACGGCGGTGTCGCACGGGCGATCGAGCAGGCTGTCGCTGCCGTCGTCCACGCGGGGTGCTTCGTGCGCGAGGTGCGGCCCGTGCGGAGCTCGCTCGAGGAGGTGTTCGCGGAGCTCACGGCCTCACCCCCAGCCTCGAGCGGGGGCGGATGAGGAGTTTTTGGCCCATCTACAAGCGCGAGCTGTTTGCGTTCTTCGTGACGCCGTTGGCTTGGGTGCTCATTGCGGTGTTCTTGCTCGTGCAGGGGATGCACTTCTTCTTGCTCGTCGATCACTTTGCGAATTTGGGGGCGGCCGCGAGTGACCAGACGCCCATTCAGGCGTTCTTCGGGAACACGATCCTCCTCTATCTCGTGCTGTTCTTGCTCGTGCCGCCCATGACCATGCGGCTCTTCGCCGAAGAGCGACGGAGCGGGACCATCGAGTCGCTCATGACTGCGCCGGTCTCGAGCTGGTCAGTGGTGCTCGCGAAGTACGCGTCGGTCCTCACCACCTACGTCGCGATGTGGGCGCCCACCGTCTTCTATCTCGTCATCCTCTCGCGCAGCGGTGAGGTCGACTGGGGTGTCGCGGCCTCCGCGTACCTCGGCGTGTTCCTGGTCGGCGCGGGGTACCTCTCGCTCGGCTTGCTCATGAGCGCGCTCACCACGAGCCAGTTCCTCGCGCTGGTCCTGACCGCGCTCGTGGTGCTCGGTCTGTTCATCCTCGGCGTCGGAGAGTTCGTGACGCGCGAAGGCACGCTCATGCACGACGTCTGCTCGCACGTCTCCGTGTGGGCGCACATGAACGACTTCGCATCGGGCATCGTCGACTCACGTCGGCTCGTATTTTACGGCTCTTGCGTGATCCTGCCGCTGTTCGTCACGGTGCGCGCCGTCGACGCGTGGAGGTGGGGCTGATGGCGAAGCTCCGCTGGCCCGCGATCGATCCGTCGCACCTCTCGAAGCTCGTGGGCGTCGTCGCGGCCATGGCCGTCATCGTCCTGCTCAACGTCATCGCGGCGCGGCGCTTCACGCGTTGGGACTGGACCGCGAACAAGCGCTACACGCTCTCGACCGCCACCACGCAGACGCTCCACGACCTCCCCGACGCGGTGCAGGTCTGGGTGCTGCTCGGCGGCGCCGATCCGCTCGAGCAGAGCGTGAAGCAGCTGCTCGTCGCGTATCAGGCCGAGACCACCAAGCTCGATATCCGGTACATCGATCCCGATCGCGACACCGTCGCGCTCGAGGACATCCGCAAGCGCTTCAAGATCGAGACCGGGCGCACCGAGGACGGCCACGTGGTCGCGGACGCCGTGGTGGTCGTCGCGCACGGCGACCGTCATTGGTTCATCACCGCCGCCGACATGGTGGAGGTCGCCGCCTCCGACGACACCAAGGTGAAGCCACGCGAAGAGCGGGCGCTCACCGGCGCCATCCGCAGCGTGCTCGGCGGAACGAAGACCAAGGTGTGCTTCGTCACCGGTCATGGCGAGATGAGCCCGTCGGACCCCTCCGAGCGCGGCGCCGGCGTGCTGAAGGAGGTCCTCGACAAGGACAACTACGTCGTCGCCATCGTCTCGCTCGGCGCGCCGAACGTGCAGAAGCCCCTCGAGGGCTGTGCCGTCGCGATCATCGCCGGCCTCCTCGAGCCGTTCGAGAAGACCGAGGCCGAGCGCCTGCGCACCTGGCTCCTCGAAGACGGGAACCTCTTCGTCGCCGCGAGCCCGATCCTCGGTGTCGTCGATCCCACGCGTCCGCCGGGCGCCGCTGCGCCCCTCGTTCCCGCGGGCCTCGAGCGCGTGCTCGGTCCGTTCGGGATCGCGCTCGACGACGACGTCGTCACCGAGCAAGAGGCGGACGTCGCCATGCCGGCGAGCGGCGGCTTCCGCTTCGTCGTGCAGCCGCGGCAACATCCCGTGACCACCGGGCTCGTGAAGAGCGAGCGCGCGCGCGACGTCCCGCGAGTCGTCGTGTATCTCACGCGGTCCATGCGGCGCGCCGTCGAGCCCGGCGCCGTGAATGCGCAGGAGCTCCTCGCGACGTCGGCGAGCGCGTTCGGTCTGCGAAGCATCGAGGGGGCGGCGGACTGGAAGGACGCGCCGCAGAAGCATCCCGGCGATCTCGCCGGACCGCTCTCCATCGCGATGGCGGCGGAGCGGCCGAAGGTGTCGGCGTCGTCGCCGCACGGTCCGCGCGTCGTGGTGGTGGGGTCGAGCAGCGTCCTCTCCAACGAGGCGTTCCGCGATCTGCCGGCGTATCGCGGCGGCCCGCTCTTCACCGAGAGCGCCATCTCGTGGCTCGCCGCGAAGCCGCAGGTGCTCGACGTCCCCGAGAAGGCGCCGGTCGGCGCCGGCATGCGCGTCGACGAAGAGTCGCGTGGCTCCATCCGTCGTTACGTCGTGCTGTTCATGCCGGCCACCGTCGCGCTCCTCGGGCTCGCCATCGCGCTCTTCCGTCGCGCCGGCGAGGGCCGCACCTCCAAGGACGGCAAGGCTCGCGAACGCAAAGACGGCAACGGAAGGAAGAAGCCGGGGTGAAGAAGCACGCCGGCACCATCGTGCTCGTCGCGCTCGCCGTGGCGCTCGGCGTGTGGCTCTGGCTCGATCGCGATCGTGTCACCGAAGGTGAGCGCAAACGCCGTGAAAATAGCGCTTTCGTGGTGTGGCGTCGTGAGGAGCTCACGCGCGTCTCCATCGCCCACGACGGCGAGAGCATCGTGCTCGAACGCGATCGCCCGTCGTCGGACAAGCCCAGCAGCGAGGGCAAGGAAGGGCAGTGGCGTCTCACGTCGCCGCGCCAGGAGCGCGCCGATCCCGTCGCCGTGGAGCGCCTCCTCACGACGCTGGAGTTCGCGAACGTGGCGCGCAAGGTGGCGGATGGCGCGCCGCTCGGTCTCGACAACCCACGCGCCATCGGCGCAGTGCGCATGGGCGGGCTCGAGGTGTCGTTCGCGCTTGGTGGCCCGTCGCCGCGCCCCGAGGGCTCGAGCTACTTCCGCGTGGGTGACGCCACGCCGATCGTCATCTCGAAGGAGGTGGCCGATGCGCTGCTCGCGCCGTCCGACACGTATCGCGATCGCACCGTCGTTCCCTATCTCGCCACCGAGCTCGCGCGTGTCGAGGTGAAGCACGGCGATCGGGGATTTTCGCTCGCGCGCATCGACGATCATTCGTTTCGTGTCGAGGAGACGGGCGTGCTGGCGGCTCGCGCGGGCGTCGATCGTCTCTGGGCGGCCCTCGCCGAGATGCGTGCGGAGGCGTTCCCCAAGGACGCCGATGCCGAGCGCCTCACCGCGCATCCCGTCGCGACGGTGAAGTTGTTCCCGAAGGACGCGAGCAAGCCGGCGGCCGAGCTCGTGGTCGGCGAGGCCTGCCCGGGTCATCCCGCCGACGTGGTGGTGCTGCGAAAGGCGCCCCATCGCGTGGCGGCATGCGCGCCACAGGACATCGTCGGCTATCTGTCCGGCGACGCCGCGGGCCTGGCCGACAAGCATCCCTTCTCGCTGCGCATGGACGAGATCGAGGAGCTTCGTCTCGAGCACGGCGCCGAGACCATCGAGATCGCGCGCAAGGGCACCGGCTTCCATCAGCGCGTGCCCACCGATCGCGAGCTCTCCGAAGCCGAGGCCGATGCCGCGACCCAGCTGCTCGAGCGCATCGCCATCTCCGAAGCGAAGGTCGTCTCGCGAGGCGCCGGCAACGCTTCGCCTTTCGTATCGACGGGACGCGCCGTCGTTCGCACGGGCGAGCGCGAGCAGGTCGTGGAGATCGGCGCTCCGGGTCCCGACGGCCGCACGACGCTGCGCAGGCTCATCGACGACGCG
>JAXDMI010000848.1:0-8270 GCA_034666145.1 Myxococcales bacterium
AACACGGTGGGCGATGGCTCGTGCGAGAGCCGCCCGCGCAAGAGACGCGCGACGCGATCGACGATGGCGAGACCGAGACCGAGACCGGGGCTCCGCTCGGCGCGCGCGTAAGGAGCGACGACGCGACGCACCGAGAGGCCTTCGGTGGTTCCGCCGTCGGAGACGCGCACGACGAGCGTGTCGTCCTCGAACCTCCAGCGCACCGCGATGGGAGGCGCGCCATGTCGCGACGCGTTCTCGACGAGGTTGCGCACGGCAACGCCGAGCCACTCGGGATCGGTGCGCAGCGCAGCGTCGGTCGGCGCATCGACGAGCGTCACGCCCTCGGGCCATTCCTCGGCGAGCTCCTCGAACATCGCGCGCGCCGACGGGACGTCGCGCACCTTCACGAGCTGTTCACGCGACGCGCCCGGCGTCTCGAAGAGCGCCATGTAGCGCGCGCTGCGATGAAGGACGCGATGCAGTCGCTCGATGCCGTCCGAGATGCGGAGCAGCGGCTCCTGACACCCCGCGGGCAGCTCGTCGTAGGCCGCACGAAGCGGCTCGATGTCGAGACGGAGGCTCGTCGCAGGCGTGCGCAGCTCGTGCGTCAACGTGCGGAGTACATGGATTCGATCCGCGTGCATGCGCCTTCGCTCCGCGACGTACACGATGGCCACCGCGATCGCCGCTGCGAAGACGAGCAACGCCGAGCCCGTCGTCCACGCGACGAGCGCACTTCGGTTTCGTTCGGCGGACGTGAGCGTCTCCCAGCACAGCTCGGACGAAGCGGGATGCGCGCAGAGCGCCGAGCGACCGCGAGCGACGAGCGCGAGCGAGCGCTTCCGCGCGAACGACTCCCATGCGGCCCGCGGATGGATGCGGAGCGAGGCCAGCCCGAGCGGACCGTGCTCCGCGACGACGAGGGAACTCGCCGTCATCACGAGGCGATCGCCGCGCGTGAGCGACTCCCACGCGCTCGAAGGAAGCGCGGCGAGCGCGCGGTCGGCGGGATCGAGCGCGGCCTCGTCGAGCGCCGCGAGCTCGAGGACGTGGAACGAACGGGCGTGCTCGCGAATCCATGCGTTCGTCGCGGTCGGGTCACCCACGCCGCGCGCGAGCGCGAGCGCCGCATACGACCTCCCCGACGGATGGAGGAACGGCGGCTGATCGACGAGCGCATCTTCGCCGGCGCGATTCGATGCGTCGCAGGTCTGCCGGTGCCACGCGTAGGCCTTCGCCAGGGCAGGCTCGACGCCGGCGGGGATCTCGCCCGGCGGGCAGGCCTTCGTCGCTCGATGGACCGCGACCGCTTGCTCGCGCGCGAAGCGATGCCACGCCGGCAGCGCGAGGCGCGGGTCGAGGAGATCGCGACGACCGGCATACCGGGCACCGAGGTCGAGCTGCACGCCGGTGCGCTCTTCGGCTTCGAAGTCGGCGAGCGCGGCATCGGCGCCGGCGCTGTCCGGCGGCGCTTCCGCTGTGCCGGACGCGCGCAGCCACGCGACGCTCCCCGCGAGCAGGCAGACCACCGCGAAGACGAGCACTGCCGCTGCGACCTTCACAGACGGCGAGTCTACGTGAGCCCCGCAGGGCGACTGTCAGGGGAGTGTGAAGTCTCGCCCCGGGCCCCGACGCGCCCCCCACCAACGCATCCCCCACCCTCTTGCCGGTTTCTTGCGGCCTGCCCATTGCAGGAGTCACGATCGCAGGCCTGCGCTGGGGAGCGCCCTGGAGAAGTTGCCATGAAATTCAGCTCCGTTCATTTCGATGCTCCGTTCTGGGTCGCGCTGATCGCCGGCGTGATCTTCATCGGATCAGTCAGCTTCATCGGGCTCGCTGCAGCTGCGCAGAACGCGGCCAAGAGCGACAGCGTGGTCGTGAGCGTGGGCGATACCTGATCCACGAGCGATCGAGGGCGTCTCACTGTCGGAGTAGGCCTGGGTGCGCTAGAACGAACGCATGGAGCTGCCCACGCTGGAAGACGGGAGCTACGACTTCGGCGACGCGCGGTTCGATCTGAACGATCCCGCCGACCGGGAGATCCTTCGCTTCATCCTCTCGCAGGCGCTCTACGGCGAGGCCACCGGCGTCTACTGCGGAAAATCGCTGTATTCTGCAGGTTCCTTGGAAGCGGCTCGCTTCTACGTGCGCCAGGCAAAGCAAGAGCTCGCGCACCTCGAGCTGTTCGCGGACATCTTCCGTGCGCTCGACCTCCGCCCGCTGCCCGCGCACTGGGTGATCAAGCTGCTGTCGTCGCACAACAACTACTACCCGCTGAAGGTGCTCATGGAGCACGCCATCGGCGAGGGCATGGTCCTCGACATCTTCAAGGACATCCTGCTCCAGACGCTGCCCGACGAGGATCCGCGCGTCCCGCTCATCAAGAAGAAGCTGCGCATCGTGTGTCGCGAAGAGATCGAGCACGTCGCGTGGGGCGAGAAGGAGACGAAGCGTCTCCTCGAAGCGAAGCCGTGGCTGCGCACGCCGTACTACGGGCTCATCGAGGCGCAGATGGCGGTGCTCCCGATGCTCGTTCGCGCGTTCGAGAAGCGCGCCGGCAATCATCGCGTGCTCGCTCACCTGCCCGGCTTCCTCGAGCACGTGCGCACGCGCGTGTATGCCCAGGGCAAGGAGCTCGGCATCGTCCCCGACGAGCGGCCGGGCGCGCTGAAGCGCGCCTATGCGATGGGCTACGGCGTCGCGCTCTTCGTGCGGAGTCAGTTCGCGCGCAGCAAGTCCACGCTCGAGAAGATCTACATCGCCGAGCTCGGGCTCGACGGATCGCACGACGGCTCGGCGGGCGCGTCTTCGGACAGTGGCGACGACGGCGAAGGCGCAGGCCCCGAAGGCGCCCACGCCGTCAACGGCGACGGCTCCTCGCATCGCTCGCCGGCCAGTCGCGCCAGCGCATAGTCGACGCTCTCGGCATTGCCCCATACGATCGGTGCTTCGTCCGCGGGGCGCTGCGCCACCGCGTCGGTGACGAGCTCGCAGTGCAGGCCGATGCCGCGCTCGACGTAGAAGCCGTAGGTGCGGCACGCGCCCGGTCGATGCGCATACACGCGGCACGCACCTTCGGCTTCGTCGAGCATGGGGCACACGATGTGTCGTGGCAGCGTGCCTTCACGCTCGAGAGTGGTGAGCGAGGAGATGCGCGCGTCTACCGTGGCGCGCACGTCGGGAGCGAGCGCGTCGAGGCCTTCGCGGAGCAGCTCCCATTCCGCGCGCACGAGGCGAGGCACCTCGGCGAGGCGATGACAGCACGTGTCGCAGCCACGCCGGCACGGCCACCACGCGCGCTCCTCGGTGGTGGCGCGGGCGCGTCGTTCGACGTCGTCGTAGATGGCGAGGAGTCGCTTTCGCATGACGGCGGATTCGTACAGCTCGAGATACCGCGCGCGAGCCGCGCACGGACCGTGCACGAGGATGAGAGCATGATGTCGCTCGCCGCGCGCTCTCTCGTCCTGGCTGTGCTCGGCGCGACCGCGGTCGTGGGCGTGGCTTGCTCGCCGGCGGCCTCCGACGGCGCCGTCCCCGCGGCTGATCCCAAGCCGTCAGGCAGCGAGACCGGAAGCGGGACCGGGGCGGCTCCCGGCGGAGCCACCTCTCCGACGGCGGGCGTCGATGCTGGACCGAGCATCACGGACGCGTCGACAGGGCCGCAGACCAACGGCTTCCCGGCGAAGTGGATCGACGGAACGGCGTGCGGAACGGATCCGGAGATCCAGACGTGGAAGTACTCCGAGGACACCTTCATCCTCAGGCAGTCGCTGTGCACGACGTTCGAAGGGCCCTTCATGTACCTGTTCGTGGGGACGTCGAAGGCGCTGCTCGTCGATACCGGCACCGGTGGCGTCGACTTGCGCGGCGAGGTCACGAAGCTCCTCGCCGGCAAGAACGTGCAGCTCGTCGTGGCGCACTCGCACTCGCACGGCGATCACGTGAACGGCGACGGCGCCTTCAAGAACCAGCCGAACACGACGGTGGTGGGCCTCCAGCCTTCGGTGGTGAAGCAGTTCTTCGGCATCGTCGGCGATGCACCGGGCGCATTCGATCTCGGGGGTCGCGTCGTCGACGTGCTCGCCATTCCGGGACATCAGGCTGCGCACGTTGCGTACTACGATCACGAGACGAAGCTGCTGCTCAGCGGCGACACGCTCTATCCGGGTCGGCTCTACATCGACGACTGGAACGCGTATCGCACGAGCGTGCCGAGGCTCGTCGCGTTTGTCGATGCGCAGCGTCCCGTCTCGTTCGTGCTCGGCGGGCACATCGAGCTACCGAAGACGGGCCCCGACTTCCAGTTCGGCACGCAGATGCATCCCGGCGAGCACGCGCTCGAGCTCGGCGATCAGGATCTGCGTGAGCTCGACACCGCCGTGAAAGCGATGGGCAACACGCCGAAGCGTGAGGTCCACGCGACGTTCATCATTTCGCCGTGAGCACGCACGCGCCGCTCTGACAGTGCGCCGCCTTGCTCATGCAGGGATCGACGAAGCAGCGGACCTTCGAGCCGGCGTCGCCGAGGCACGTGGGATTGGGATCGCGCGGGGAGAGCGCGCGGCAGGCGCACGGGGCTTCGGCGCAGTAGCTCGAGAAGAGGCGGCAGTCGTCGTCCTTCAGGCACGCGGACGCGGATGCGGGCGCGAGCGCGGATGCGGATGCGGATGCGGATGCGGACGCGAGCGCGGGGAGAGAGGACGCGGATGAGGGAGGAGAAGAGGCGGTCGCGCCGTCGTGGGCTTCTTTTGGCGGCGTGTTGCACGCCAGCGATGCGAGGGGGAGGACGAGGGCGAGCGCGAGCGGGCGGATCATGGAGCGACGAGAGAGTAACATCGGGGGCGTGCGGCCGGCCGGTGCCTTCGTCCTCGTGCCTCTCGCGTTCGCGGCTTGTGTCGGCGCGCGGTCGGGAGCGCCGCCCGCCATCGTCGCGGAGATTGCTCCGGTCGCGGTGCCGCCCAACGACGTGGCTCGACTTCCGCGCGGCGCTTGCGCGTCCGAGGTGGCCGAGACGGCGCCGTACGCAGCGCCCGCCGATGCCCGCACGCTGACGACGCCGAGCGCGGATCGCACCGTGACGCTTCCGCTCGGAGCCGAAGGAGCATGGAGTGGTCGACACGGTGGAGCGGCGGAGCCACTGCATGCGGTGTGGGGTAGCGGCTCGGAGATCTATGCCGCCGGTACGAGCAGGCTCCTCCACTCGCGTGATCGCGGGAAGACGTTCGCCGACAGCCGAGCGCCCATCACCGCGTCGTTCGTGTGGGGCACGTCGCCGGACGACGTCTATCTCGGCGGTGGCCGATCGCTCGCGCACTCCGCGGACGGCGGCGCGACATGGAGCGTGTCCGAGCCGTTCCCCGAGGACGCGCATGTCGTCGCGCTCGCCGCGGAGGAGGCCGACCTCTACGTCGTCGGCGGTCGATCGAGCGGCGTGCCCGTGCTCATGCACTCGAGCGATCGCGGTCGAACGTGGACCGAGCCCGCCACCGGCATCGAGCGCGGGTGGTTCTACGGTGTCGCGGTGCGCTCGTCCTCGGCGACCACGCACCTGCACGACGTCTTCGTCTCGGGCCACGATCGCGGCGGCGAAGGTCCGTTGCTCTTGCGCTCGTCGGATTGCGGCGCGACGTGGTCCTCGCTCCTGACGCCGAGCCGCGCCACCGAAGGCGACAAGCCCGGACCGCTCTGCGTGACGCAGAGCGGGCGCGTCGTGCTCGCGATGGCCTACGCGGTCTTCACGAGCGACGACAGTGGCACGAGCTGGACCAAGAGCGTCGAGGTCGGCACCGAGATCCTCGCGCTCACGTGTCGCGGCGAGGAGATCTTCGCCGGCGGACGCAATCGCGCGTTCGTCCACTCGCGCGACGGAGGCGCAACATGGAACGACCGCGAGCTCGCCGGACAGTGGACGGCGCCGGCGCTCAGCTCGATCGAAGGCGTCTTCGTGATCGAGAACGGTGACGCCTACGCCGTGGGCGAGGGCCTCTACACGTCACCGAGCGGATCGATCTTCCGGCGCGCCGGACGCACGCGCTGATCGCGATCGACGCGGCGTCGTCACCGTTGGTGAATCAGTGTTTTTGAATCAGGGCTTCGCCGCGCAACCGCTGTTCGTGGCGCACGCAAAGAGCTTGCTGCAATTCGCATCCGCCGCGCATGCGTTGTCGGCTTGATTGCCGCATGTCTGATCGGTGGCCGCGAGGCAGTTGTCGCAGCTTCCGCCGGGGATGACGCCGTTGCCCGCGCAGTACTCGTTCGCGCATGCCTGCGCGCAGAGCGCCGGCGCCACGCACTGGCACTCGCCCCATGCGTTGTCGAGGAAGGGAACGCCGTTGGGGACCTGCGTCTCGCAGCACGAGTAGCAGGCGTTGCCGTTCGCGGAGCTCGCGCACGCGTTGGTCGTGACCGGCGGCGGAGGGGTCGACGCGTCGGCGGTCGTGGTGGGTGCAGGAGCCGGGGTCGTGCCCGAGCCGGAGCCGGAGCCGCCGCCCGTCGCGGGCGTCGAGCCGCCGTCGCGCGTGTACGCGCCGGTCGGCGTCTTGTTCTCGGTCCCGGGCGTGGTGACGCTGCTCTGGTCGTCCGAGGGCAGGTCCTCGGGGATGTTCGGCGTCGCGCACGCGACTACCGAGGCGATCGTCACGGCGAGGCCGCTACCAAAGAAGAGGAGTTGGATGCGCATGACGGTCCCCCCCGAGCTGTGTGCAGCTTCCGATCCGACCGCCCGGCGGCCCGAATTTCCGCGTTCGCACGATCTCTACGCTGCCGGCGGCAGGATCGAGGCCGGATCGAGGAATCCTCCGCCCGGGGCGTTCGCCCACCAGTCGATCCGTGGATCGCCGGCCTTTCTGCGGGCGCCTGCGCGTTTGTGCGCAAAACGGGCGAGAAACGCGAGAACGCGCGAGACCCGAAAAGAGAAGTGGAGCCGAGGGGGATCGAACCCCTGACCTCATCCATGCCATGGATGCGCTCTCCCAGCTGAGCTACGGCCCCGAACGAATGGGACTGGCTCAATACTTCGGCTCCTTGCGAGTGTCCAGCCCTCACGAGGCGCCGGTGCGGATGCCGAGGCGGCGCATCATTTTCTGCAGGCCGAACCGCGAGATCCCGAGGGTTTCGGCGGCGCGCGTCTGGTTCCCTTTCGTGCGTTCCAGCGCGTCTTTCACGAGCTGCGCTTCGAGGGCGTCGACCCGCGCCTTCAGCCCCAGACCCGCGTTTCGTGCGGCGTTGGGGCCCCCTCGGGCGACCTCGTCGGAGAGCTCGCCGACGTCGATCCGGTCGTCCGCGAGCACGAACGCCCGGCGGATCTCGTTCTCGAGCTGCCTCACGTTGCCCGGCCACGGAAACGCCGCGAGGCGATCCATCGCCGCGCGCGTGACCTTCACCTTGCGCCCCTCGGCATGCTTCTCGACGAAGTGCGAGACGAGCAGCGGGATGTCGGCCGCGCGTTCGCGCAGCGACGGAACGCGGATGGAGACGACGTTCAGTCGGTAGAAGAGGTCCTCGCGGAACGTGCCCGCCGCGACCATCGCCTCGAGGTCACGATGCGTCGCTCCGATGATGCGCACGTCGACGTGGTGGACGCGCTCGCTGCCGACGGGCCGTACCTCGCCATTCTGCAGGACGCGCAGGAGCTTCGTCTGCATCGAGAGCGGCATCTCGCCGATCTCGTCGAGCAAGAGCGTGCCTCCATCGGCCACGTCGAAGAGACCCGCGCGCGTGCCGGCCGCGCCGGTGAACGCACCGCGCACGTGTCCGAACAGCGTCGACTCGAGGAGCGACTCCGGCACCGAGCCGCAGTTCTCGCTCACGAACGGACGCGATGCGCGCGTGCCGTTCGCGTGGATCGCTCGCGCGACGAGCTCCTTGCCCGTTCCCGACTCGCCGGAAAGAAGGACGGGCACCTCGCTCGCCGTCACGCGATCGACGAGCCGCAGCATCGCGCGCATCGGCTCGCTGCGTCCGGCGATCTCGTCGTAACGGAACTTCGTGTCGCCCGACGAGAGCTCGTTGCGCATCGCCACGAGCTCCGCCTCGCGCATGCCGAGCTCCGAGGCAAGCCGCGTGTTCGCGCGCTCGGCGCGACGCACGGCGCGACGTAGCAGTGCTTGATCGCGCGCGTCGGCGATGGCGAGCGCGGCCTGGCTCGCGACGAGGCGCACCCAGCCGAGCTCCGCGGCGCCGAACGCGCCGCGGCGGACGCGGTCGTCGAGATACACCACGCCGAGCACGTCACCACGCGCGACGAGCGGCACCGCGAGCACGCTGCGCAGACGGAGCGCGTGCACCGA
>JAXDMI010000849.1:0-6578 GCA_034666145.1 Myxococcales bacterium
CTTGTTGCCGGGCATGCAGATGCGACCGACTTGCTTGAGGCTGAAGCGATAGCCGTCGCCGCCGGGCACGAACGTGATCTTGTCGAGCGCGTAGCCGAGCGCCTTCGTCTCGCCGGCGACGCGGCTACCGATGAGCTGCCCGCTGCGCGACATCATCGTGTCGCCCTTGAACGGCGTGGGGAGCGTGACGTTCTGCTTGATCTGGTAGCCGCCGTCCGCGTCGTTGCCGCGCGCGACGCCGACGTGGATCTTCACCGAGGCCTCGGGGCCGGCGGTGAGCTGGAGGTCGTGATCGGACGCGGTGAGGCCGGGGTTGTCGGCGGCGTTGGTGCTGTTGACCGCGAAGATGTCGCTGATGGCGTTGTCGCCCGCGACCTGACCGACGGTCTGGTAGAGGCCGACCGAGTCGAGCTTCGAGCACTGCGGCTCGTCGAGGCTCACCGTCTTGGTGGCGGGGTTCTTCAGGAGCGAGAGCGAGCAGAACTTGCCGCCGCCCTGGAACATGAAGCCCTGGTTCGCGGGGAAGAAGTCGGGGTCGTACGAGGCGCTCACGCCGATGTCGCGCGTCTTGGGTCCCGCGGGATCGAGCGCGGCGCCGAGGTCGGCGATGACGGCGCCGGTGTTGTCGATGCGAGGTCCGCCGCCGTTGCCGACGAAGCGGCCGTCGGCGCTCGTACGCATCCAGAAGTGCGTCTTGTACTCGAGCGCGCGGACGATGCGGAAGTTGTCCTCGCTCCGCGACCAGGTCTTCGCGGTGGCGAGCTCGCGTGACTCGGGGAAGATGCTCTTGCCGTCCGCGGTCTTCTGCTCGAAGCAGTGCAGCGGGTCGTCGCTGGTGCACGCGAACATCGGCATGCGCGAGTCCTTGTTGACCGCCTGCCAGTTCGACGACCTGACCGCCTTCACGTGCTCCTTGAGCCCGGTGAAATCGTCGGCGCACGTCGTGGGGCGCGGCTCCTCGATGAGGAGCTCGTCGAGCTTGGGCATTCCCTTGTCGACCCACGTGAGGATGCGTTCGAACTCGATGGTGCTCAAGCGGTCGTACGAGACCTCGATGGGCATCAGCGTGTCGGCGCGGAACTGCCGGAGGAGATCGTCCTTGCCCGCGAAGAGCTTCTTCAGCACCTGCGTGTGCTTGTACGTGAGCGGGTGGCGCGTCGGGTCGACCGTGGCGCTCGCCGTGAAGTGCGTACCGGCGGTGAGGATGCCGAGCTTCGACGGCGCGAAGCCCGAGCCCGGGTCTTCCGGATTGCGGCGCATGAAGTTGATGCGCTCGTCGACCGACTTCGACTCGTCGGAGATGAAGGCCACCGTCGTGTTGAAGCTCTCCGCCCATTTCTTCAGCGTCAGCTTGTTGGGGTCGTGGCAGTTCTGGCAGGTCGCGTTGCTGCGCTCTTCGTTGGGCAGCTTCGCGCCGAGCGTGCGGAGCGCGCCACGGGCCACGTCCTCATCGGTCTGCGCGCTCTCCGCGGTGTCCGCGGAGCCGTCCTGCGACGCGCTGCACGCCGCGAGAACGGCGATGCTGAGGAGAGAGAGAAGAGCGACGGTTTGGGTTCGCATGGGTGGCCGGCAAGCCCAAGTGCACGCGGTGTGCCTGTCGGAGAGTGTGGTCTAACGGCGTCGAACCGAAGATCACCCTGACGAAAAATCCTCCCGTTTGATGGATCTTTACCCATCCAGGACGGCGCAATACGCGCAAGCTTTCTTCGCTATGTAGGTGAGTTCCCGACGGGGTAGGCGTGGCACGCACCGTGCTGAAGCTGGACCCATCATGCCCTCGCGCCACTTCCGTTCACTCGGTCTCGTCGCTGCACTGGCTGTCGCTGCTGGATCCGCGCTCATCCATTGCGCTGCTCCCGCCGACGAAGAGACCCCGGACCTCTCCGAGGATCAGATCACCGGCGTGAACAACGCGCTCGGTCTCGGTCTTCGCTACGAAGAGAAGAGCGGCAAGGTCCAGGCGACGCTCAGCGGCGGCCTCAAGGACGGCGAGAAGCTCTTCATCCGCGTGCGTCGCGGGAAGATGACGCTCACCTCGCAGAAGGATCTCGATTGCAGCCAGCTCACGCAGGCGCGGCCCCTCGCCGGCTCCGGCGAGCGCGAGCTCACCGGCAAGATCGTCTACCAGGGTCCCAAGGTCGAAAAGTCGATCTTCGATCTCGCGAAGCTCTATGACGACCCGCGCTGGGCGACCGGTGCGGTCCCGCAGTCGGTGAAGGACGACGTCACGCAGAACGGCCCCGACCCGATCGTCGAAGCGTGCGTGATGGCGGGCACCAAGGTCCGCGCGAAGCTCGCGACGAACCTCGCGTACGCGTGGGACCAGGGCACGAAGGCCACGAACACCCTCAAGAAGCTCAACGCGAACATCCACTTCAACGGCGCAGACGCCGGCCTCCAAGGCGAAGGCGGCGCGGACACCGACGGCGGCGCCGACACCGACAGCGGCGCGGGCGGCAACGGAGGCAACGGCGGCGCGGCCGGCGGCGGCCCGCTCGACGAGACCAACATCACGAGCCAGATCGAATACGGCCAGCTCTGCGTGCAGGAGCTCGGCGAGATTCCCTTCTTCAAGAAGCGCGGCGAAGGCAAGTACGACACGTTCGACTGCCGCGACCTCGTCGGCAAAGACGGCGACACCTCGACCGGCGCCATCCCCGGCGTCGAAGGCGCGATGATCCCCGTCACCGTCGACGGCGTCGCGCAGGACAAGTGCAGCCCCGGCCAGGAGCTCGGCCCCGACTCGTCGGACTACGGCTGCATGGCCAAGGCCGACCACGGAATGTTTCTCGCGACCGGTCGCGTCCAGCCCGGCCCGATGGTGGTCACGGCGAAGAACGACAAGGGCTCGCACTGGCTGCTCCTCTGCCGCAAGGTCGCGGACGACGGCAAGGGCATGACCAAGACGAAGACGTTCACGGACATGGCCATGATCGGCCACAACCCGAAGACGGGCCGGACGTGCTTCTTCCAGAACTCGATCGGCTCCGGCAAGGACGGCTCGAAGGTCCCCCACCCCGCCGACGTCGAGAAGTCCACGACGGTCTGGTCCAGCTACGTGCAGAGCTACTGCTCCGGCACCTGCCACGGTGAGAGCGCGTTCACGCACTCGCCCTGGATCGACGGCGCCAAGCGCTCCAACGGCAAGACGATCGTTCCGAAGGTCGGCGAGAACCCGGACTTCCTGATCAGCGACCTCGCGGCTCCGTACAACATCGTCGCCGCCGACAAGCTCGGCTTCTCGATCCCGAAGCAGCTCGTGTCCGACGAGGTCGGCGCCTGCAACAACTGCCACCGCCTCGCGGGCGGCACGCTCAACAACTTCGCCAAGTGGGCGACCGGAACGGGCGAGGACTACTACTCGAACATCACCGACACCGGGAAGAAGTTCGAGAGCTCGCACTGGATGGCGCCGCGCCTCGACGGCCTCACCGCCGCCAACTGGGACGAGAGCAAGTACGGCCAGGCGCTCAAGTTCATGGACAAGTGCAACTCGAACCCGGCCGACCCGACCTGCATCTGGGCCGACGTCCCGCGCGGCAACTTCAACAACCCGAAGGTCGGCGAGTAACGCGAACGGCCGGCTCTGAGGTGCACGTGCCTCACGCGTAGAAGCGGAGCACGTGCACGGCCATGCCGATGAAGCGCATCACATCTTCGACCGAACAAGCGAAGAAGCGAGCAATCGACGGCGTGGCATGTGGCCCGCCCTTGAAGGACAGGCGGCAGCGGCTCATCGTTGATGCATGACCGGAAATTCAGCGGATGCAGCGAGCGCCGACGACGCGACCATCAGCGGCATCAACATCACGCCGCTCGTCGACATCTCGCTGGTGTTGCTGATCGTCTTCATGGTCACCGCGAAGGTGCTCGTCACGCAGGCCATCCCGATGCAGGTGCCGCAGGCGTCGAACCACGCCGCCACGCAGGTCACGCTCGCCATCGAGATCGCGCCCGACGGCTCGCTTCGCCTCGACGGTACGCCCGTCGCGGACGGTGCAGCGCTCACGCGCGCGGTACAGCTGCGCGCCGGTGACGGAGCCGCAGACCTGCACGCCGTCATCGCCGCGTCGCGGGTGGCGACGCACGGTGTGGTCATCGGCGCGATCGACGCGCTTCACTCCGCGGGCGTGAAGAAGATCGCGTTCGCGGTGGCGCCCAAGGCCAAGGACTGAGACTGAGACTGAGACTGAGACGCTCAGAGCACACGCTTCGCGAGCATGGCGAGCGTGCGTGGATCGCGTACGCGACGGCGAAACGCGGCGAGCGTCCCGTGCAGGTCGTCTTCCCCGATGCGTCGCGCGTTCCGCCGATCGACGTCGCGCACGTTCTCCAGGATCCAGCGCGCGAGGACCTCGTCGTCAGCGAGCACCACGAGCTCGAAGTCCTTGTCGTCCTCGAGGCTGCGGCAGTTGAGGTTCGTCGAACCGTGGATTGACCAACGCTCGTCGAATACGGCCATCTTCAGATGGTTGAAGTGGTTCCGGTACTCGTAGACCTCGATCCCGGACTCGAGATAGCGCACGTACTCGTGCTCCTGCGCGTCTTGCCCGAACGAGTTGTCGTTGTGACGGCCCGAGGGAAGCACGAGCACGATGTCGAGATCCGGCGTCGCCAGCTTTGCCGCGCAGAGCGCGTCGGGGATCGACGGGTGATAGCAGTACGGGTTCTCGATGAAGATCGAGCGCCGCGCATCGCGGATGAGGCGCAGATATAGCTCGCGAACGGCGTTCGGCTCCTTGCTCGGCTCGTTGCAGTAGATGCGCGCGTCGCGGATGGGCAGGCCGCGCGGCGGCGCGGTACCAGGCTCGACCGGATCGGGGACGAGCTCGTCACCGCCGTCGAGCATCCAGCGGTCGCGGAAGTGGTGATCGATGGCGACGACGATGGGCCCTTCGAAGCGCGTGAGACTGTCGTGCCACTTCCACCAGGGCTCGGGGAGCTTCGCCTGCTTTCGCTCCTCGCCCTCGGCGCGCGCGTCCTTCTGCGGGTCGAACGGCACGTGGTACATGTATTGTGCACCGACGTTGGCGCCGCCGCAGTAGGCAACGCGGCCGTCGACGACGACGATCTTGCGATGATCGACGTGCATGTCGTCGATCGAGATGCCGCCGCGGATCTGCGCGGCGATCGAGCGCAGGCGCGCGTCGCCCACCTTCGGCTCGGCGTCGTAGTCGATGTTCGTGTCGAGGACGTTCACGCCTGCTGCCCGCATCGACTCGCACAGCGGCCAGACGTCGGTCGGGTCGTAGTCGACGTCCGGGTCGTGCTCCATCATCTGCTTCTCGCCGGTCGAGAAGGGATCGCCCATCGCCGTCTTCTCGACGTTGAGCAGCACGCGCACCTTCACGCCCGCCTTGGCCCTTCGTGAGAGCGCAGCGGCCACCTCTTCGCCGATCGGATCGCGGAAGAAGAGGAACATCGACACGTGCACGAAGCTCGTCGCAGCCTCGATGTCCGCGAGCAGGCTCTCGAGGATGCGGTGCCCGTCGACGAGCATTTCGGCGTGGTTCTGGGTCATCGGAGGTTCACCGCGACCGCATTCTACGGGAACCCGCATTGTCCGGGCAGTCGCCATTGCGGTAGCGTGCGGAATGATCAAGCGCGGGGCGGGAGCGGATCACATCATTTTATCGCGTCGTTCGATGCTGCTGCTGAGCGGCGGGCTGGCGACGTACGGCTTCTTCGGATGCAGCGACGACGCGCCGGCGACCAACGCGGCGCCGCTCATTCCTCCACTGGGTGACGGCGGTGACGCCGGCCCGCTGACTCCGCCGAGCGTGTTCTTCGACCAGCTCGTGGCCTTGCGCGATGCGGTTCGCAAGAGCCCCGATCACACGCGTGCGCGCGCCGATCTTGCCGTGGCGTCGAAGGATGCCGCAGTCATCACGCGATTCGTACGCGACGAGATCGCTCTGCTCGCGCCGCATGGTGCGCTCGATCGCGCAGAGGTCGGCCTACGCTGGGGCGTCGACGGCGTGCTGCGCGGAGGCGCCGGGACCCATCGCGAGCGAGCCGAGCTGCTCGCATCGCTCCTCGTACGTGCCGGGTTCGTCGCGAAGGTCGGAGTGGCGCCGCTACCGACCGCGGTCGCTCCGGCGATCCTGTATCGCCGGCCAACGCGCATGTTCGCGCCGGCCATCGATGCCGCGACGGTCGCTGCGATGTGGAAAGCGATCGGCAGGACTCCTCCGTCTCCGACGCCGGCGTTCGATCCCGCCGGTGCGGACAGCAAGCAGCTCGCGACGGCGCTCGGCGCTCTCGTTCCCGACGGCAGCGCGACGGTGCTGCAGCTCGGCGCGGACGGCCTCGTGCCGATGGTGACGGTGACGGTCGGCGGCGCGCAGAAGCTCGCCTTCCCCTACGGCGATCTCGAGCTGCTCGATCCGGCGCCCGGCATCGTGGTGAGCGATGCGCCGTCGGCCCAGGCGGCTACGAGCGTCCGCGTGGTCCTGTCGATGATCACGGCCATCGGCGAGCAAACGCTGCTCGATGCGACGTACGGCGCCGACGCGCTCGTCGGCAAGCAGCTCCTCTTGCGCTCGGTGCCGCCCGGCGATCCGACGACCACGGCGGCG
>JAXDMI010000850.1:0-4008 GCA_034666145.1 Myxococcales bacterium
GCGCTCGAGGCGAGCTGCACGCTCGTGCCGCCGTCGTCGAGCGGCAAGCACCGCACACGCTGGTGGTTCGCGTACGTCCCGACCAGCGATGCGCAGTCGTAGAGGTGACACGCGCCCTTCTCGCGAATGAGCAGCACGTGGACGCGCGAGATGGTGGTGCCGAGGATCGACCGCAGGCCCTCGTCGACGCACTTGTCGGCACGTCCGATGAGCACGCCGTGCTCGAGATCCGCCATCGTGAGCCGCACGCCGGCGCTCATCGGTGCGGCGGGAGCGGTACGCGACTCGAGGATCACCTCGTAGCCTTCGCCGGTCGGGACGTAGTCGGCCGGACGCGCAAGCGGCCCCGCCGAGGGACGCTGCGAGAGGTTCACCGAATGAGGCAGCAGCGTGATCCGCGAGGCCGGCGACCCGTCGCTCGACCGCGGATGGGCGGGCACGTGCGCGCCCGGAGCGACGCCCGCCACCGCCGGCGGGAGCCGCACCGCCGCGACGCGATGCGGGGCCAGATCGCCGGCCTCGACCACGGGCACCGGCAGCTGGTCGGGGAAGCGACCGCTGCTCGGCAGCGCCACGAGCGAGCACGTGCCGATACGGAACACGATCGGACCGGTGGCGGCGACCGAGCGCTGCTTGGAGCCGTCGGAGAGCTCGAAGCCCGTCGACGTCTGCAGATCGAGGACGCTGATCACCGGATAGCCGTCGTCGAGCGACGCAGCGCGCACGAGGACATGACGAAGCGAGACGACGCGCTCGTCCTGATCGAGGACCACGTCGCACGAGCCATGCCGGCCGACCACTGCGTAGCCGCTGGGGCGCGCGTAGATCTCCTGGCTCCCGAGCAGCTCGTCGCTCATCCAGTAGAGCCGGTAGCCGACCTCGCTCTGGGGCCCGCGCACGCGATCCGCGGCCACCGCCATCGCATAGGCATCGCGCGGCGAGAGGGCACGGCGCTTGGCCTGCTCTTGCCATGCACGCGCCATCTCCGGATCGGGGATCATCATGGTCCCCAGGTTGCGGTACTTCTCGCGACCGATCGGGCGCGGACCAGAGGACGACGGCGGCGGAGTCGGCGAGGAGCTCACCCCTTCACGGTACGACCGCCGCGGAAACTTTCACGTCCGAAACGTCGATTTTTCCTGGGCCCGCTGCACGCCTGCCGCCCGCGATGTCGCCTGCCCCGCTTTGGAGCGCTGCCTCGCCCAGAATGGATCGCCCGGTGCTAATACCTGCGCCGTGGTGGACTTCGTCGTGCGACCGATCGGCTTCGTCCGCTCGCCCTTCCGCGAGAAGGCCGAGGCCCCGCGCCAGGCCGTCGCCGAGGGTGGCGACGGGGTCGAAGGGAGCATCGAGATGCTCCCCGAGCACGAGCACGCGCTCGACGACCTCGACGGCTTCGATCGCATCTGGGTGCTGTTCTGGTTCCACGAGGCGAAGGGCGGACCGCGCACGAAGGTGCTTCCACCTCGTAGCGATCGGAAGCGAGGCGTCATCGCGACGCGCTCGCCGCATCGACCGAACCCCATCGGCATGAGCGCGGTTCGCCTCGTGCGCGTCGAAGGCCTCGTCCTCCACGTTCGCGATCTCGATCTCATCGACGGCACACCCGTCATCGACGTCAAGCCGTACATCCCGTACGCCGATGCGTTTCCCGATGCCGCGACGGGTTGGTTGGGCGGCGGCGCGACCGGTGCGAGCGGTGCGCGCGGTGCGCGCGATCCTCGACCCGCGTGGAGCGTGACCTTCACCGAGGGCGCCGAAGCGCAGCTCGCGTGGCTCGCCACGCAAGGCCTCGCGGTGGATCTCCGCGCACGCATCAAGGAGGCGCTCGCCCTCGGCCCGCAGCCCCATCCGTATCGCCGCATCAAGAAGACCGACGAAGGCGAGCTGCTCCTCGCCGTGAAGGAGTGGCGCGCGCGATTCACCGTCGATGCCGCCGCCTCGTCCATTGCCGTGGACACGCTCCGCTCGGGATTCCGGCCCCGCGAGCTCGCCAATGGCGACGATCCCGCGCTCACCGTGCATCGCGCGTTCGTCGCGCTCTTCGGTTAGCCTCGTGTTCCCATGACCGAGCATCTCGAGCAGGGCGCCGTCATCGTCCTCGACGAAATCGTGCGACGCGCCGTGCGCGCCCACGCCAGCGACATCCACCTCGAGCCGAAGCGCGATCGCATGAACGTGCGCTTCCGCGTCGACGGCGAGATGATCGAAGAGCAGAGCGTGCCGCTCGACATCTCGTCGGAGGTCGTGTCGCGCATCAAGGTCCTCGCGCGCATGGACATCGCGGAGCGCCGCGTACCCCAGGACGGACAGCTGACGCTGACTCCCGAGGGCAACACCGTCCATCTCCGCGCGTCGTCGTTCCCGGCGTCGCTCGGCGAGAAGATCGTGATGCGCATCCTCTCCGGACAGGCGCTCATTCCCTTCGAGAAGATCGGCCTCGACGCGGTTACACAGGCGATCGTGCGCGAGCTGGTCGATCGCCCGCAGGGCTTCCTCGTCACGAGCGGCCCCACCGGCGCCGGAAAGACGTCGACGCTCTACTCGTTCATGCGCCTCATCGACACGCGACGCACGAACGTCATGACGCTCGAGGATCCGATCGAGGTCGAGCTCCCGCAGATCACGCAAGGCCAGACCAACGTGAAGGCGGGCTTCACGTTCGCGACGGGGCTTCGCGCGATCCTCCGTCAGGATCCCGACGTCATCATGGTCGGCGAGATCCGCGACACCGAGACCGCGGGCATCGCGCTCCAGGCGTCACTCACGGGTCACCTCGTGCTCTCGACGCTCCACACCTCGGACGCAGTGGAGAGCGCGGTTCGTCTCGTCGACCTCGGCGTCGAGCCGTGGATCGTCGCGAACGCGCTCACCGGCATCCTCGCGCAACGGCTCGTGCGCCTCGTGTGCAAGAACTGCCAGGAGCTCGTGCCGCTCGAGAGCGATCTCGTCGACGGCGACGAAGTGATCCTGGAGAAGGGCACGAAGGTCATCAAGCCGAAGGGATGCCAGACGTGCCTGCGCACCGGTTACAAAGGCCGCACGGGCATCTTCGAAGTGGTCATGGTCGACGACGACATGCGCGAGCTCATCAAGCACAAGGCGAGCCCGCGCGAGTATCGGCTCCTTCTCAAGAAGCGCGGCATCGCCACCTTGCGACGCATCGGCCTGATGAAGGTGAAGGAAGGCCTCACCACCGTCGAAGAAGTGGTGCGCGTCACGATCTAGCGCCTCGGCCTTACGCTCCCCCACCCGCGCCCTACCCATGGGAATGGATCTGGGGTCACGAGGGTTGTCCCGTCATGTCGACGCCTGTCCCGACGCCGCCCGTCTCGACGCCGATCACCGCGCAACTGTCGCGCTTCGCCTGGCCCGCCGCGTTCGTCGCGGTCGCGGCGATGACGTTCGGGTATCTGCACGATGCGCGACCGAAGGCGGCCTCCGAGGTCCGCATCGAGCACCCGACGCCGACGGTGCTCAGGGACCTGCGCGAGATGTCGCGCCTCGAGACGCTCTCGCTCCACGTCGAGAAGGTGGTCGACGTGAAGGATCGCCAGACGCGCCTCTACGGCCTCGTCGATGCCGAAGACTCACTCCTCTTCGTTGCGACCGGCGAGGTGGTGCTGGGCGTCGATCTCGGAAAGCTCGGCGACGCGGACGCTCGCTACGACGAGGCGACGCGCACCGCGTACATCCATCTCCCCGCCCCCGAGGTGCTCTCGACGCGCTTCGACGAGCCGCACTCGTACGTGCATGCGCGCGCCACCGACGTCCTCGCGAGGCGCAACGAGGCGCTCGAGTCGATCGCGCGACGCGATGCCACCATCGCGTTCGAGGCAGCGGCGAAGGATCCGAAGGCGATCGACCGCGCGAAGGAGCAGGCCGAGAAGCAGCTCCGTGGGCTCGGCAAGGCTTGGGGAGCCCGCGACGTCGTGATCACGTGGCGCCCTGACGCGGGTAGCAGCACGAAGCCCTCGACTATGCTCTGATCATGGAATGAGCTTTCGC
>JAXDMI010000851.1:0-7039 GCA_034666145.1 Myxococcales bacterium
GCGAGCACGCCATCTGGAAAGAGGACGGCCTCCTCACCATCAGCGGCGGCAAGCTCACCACGTTCGTGGTGATGGCACGTGACGCGCTCGCGGCCGCCGAGGAGGAGCTCGGCGAGCTCGGGCCGCGGACGCGCATCTTCGACGCCGGTCCCGACGAGGTGACGTGGCCATCGTCGATCGACGAGGCGGCGCGCGTGCGATTGGTCGGTCGCTTCGGCTCCGAGATCGGTGACCTCGTCGCGGAGAAGAAGCTCGCGCACGCCATTCCGGGATCGATCGCGCTGTGGAGCGAGCTCCGCATCGCGGCTCGCTCCGAGGCGGTGGTGACGCTCGCGGATCTCTTGCTACGTCGCGTGCGCCTCGGGCTCTTGCTGCCGAACGCGGGCCTCGAGCAGATCGCCGAGATCAAGAAGATCGCGCAGCCCGAGCTGGGCTGGGACGACGCGAAGTGGGACCGCGAGGTCGAGGTCTACGAGAAGACGTGGAAGAAGGCCTACGCGTCTCCGACGTGATGGTGGACCGATCGATGCGCGCTCGATCCTCGACGATGGCGATCGCCGCTGTCGTGCTTCCGCTCTATTTTTGTGGGGCGCTGGCGTGCTCGCGGCCGTCGGAGCCCGCGCCGACCAGCGATGCGAGCGCCGCAGCCAATCCGGCTACGGGTCGTGCCGCGCTCGAGTGTCTCACGCTCGAGGCGCCGCCCGGCTCGACCACGACCGGCGGCGTGGGCGGCGGTCTCGCGTTCACGGGATCGCAGAAGCTGCGCTCCGGCACGGTGTCGTACGAGCCCGCGTTCACGGTGAGCACCCAGGCGGCGGACGGCAACGACAGCAACGTCATCCGCGACGACTTGATGAGGTCGTTCACCGAGCAGTACGCGCAGACCATCCGCGGCTCGACCGGCGCGAGCGGCATCCAGCCTTCGGATCTCCAGCCTCCGAAATCGACGCCGCAGCCCGTCGCGGGAACGCGCGGTCATGCGTGGCAGATCGACAGCGTCGCGACGTTCAACGGCGAGCGGCTTCCGTGGCGCGCCTTCAGCATGACCACCGTGTACCGCGATCGCGTCTACGTCGTGACCGCCGCCGCTGCGCTCTCCAACGTCGGCGAGCTCAGGCCGCTCGCCGATCGCTTCTTCGCCTCGATGCGCTTCGACGGGTGCAAGTGAGCGCGCCGCGACCAGGCCGGTCTTCTTGCGTCACTTCGCCGTGACCGGGCGTCCGCGCTCGTCCGTGCTCGTGCTGTCCACTCGCCTGCCGCCCTCGTCGTAGACGTAGCGGCGCACCGAGACGCCCTTCTTGTCGTGCGTCGGCTTGTCGGCGGCGTCGAAGATCGACGTCTCGAGCGCAAGGTTGCGCTCGTCGAAGCGCGTCCTCGTTCGTGCGACGCCCTCTTGGTCCGCGTGCAGCGCGCCGTCGATACCGTAGGTGGCAAAGTCGAAGGCGTTGCCGCGCGCATCGCGGAGCGTGCGCTTGATCGCCCAGCCTTCGACCGAGAGAACGAGATCGTCCTTCGGGCCGAGGCACGACTCCTCCGACCGGTGCCCCTGCGCGTCGTAGCGCGTGCGATGGCCGGCGCCGCGGGCGTTCGCGGCGCGCGGCCCGCCGTCGACGCCGACGAAGAGCTCCTCGCCGAGACGCCCGCGGTCGTCGAACTTCGCGCGGATCACCACCTTGCCCTCGCTCGAAGGTGTCGCCACGCCGGAGCCGTCGAAATACGCGGTCTCGACGGCGCGCCCGTACGTGTCGCGCTGGTAGCGCACCGTGTTGACGCCTTCGGGTCCCTTGCCGGGCGCGCCGCTCGCGTCGAGATAGCTCGTCTCGGTGAGACGCTGGCGAGCGTCGAAGCGGCTGCGGATCGACGCATAGGCCGTGTCGCGCGGCGCGACGGGATGATGCTCGCCGTCGAAGAACGCCTCTTCGATGAGGTTGCCGACGTCGTCGTAGCGCAGCTTGCGGATCGACCAGCCCGCGCTGCCCGCGGCGGGCTTGCCGTCGGCGCCGAAGAGCGACTCCTCGACGAGATCATCGGGCTCGTCGTAGGTGCTCTTCTTCGTGTAGACGCTCTTCTTCGTCGCATAGCCGTCGCTCGTGGCGATGGGCTTGCCGTCGACGCCGAGCGTCGTCTCCTCGAGGAGGTTGCCGCGTGCATCCCACGTCTTCGTGATCGATGCGCTGCCCGACGTGGCGAGGACGGGACGACCGGCGCCGTCGAGATGATCCTCGCGAATGGGCAGACCTCGCTCGTCACGCACGTCGCGCTCGATCGACCAGCCGTCGCTTCCGACGACCGGCTTGCCGGCGAGATCGAAGAGCGCGGATTCGGTGCGCCGCCGCTGGCTGTCGTACGTCAGCTTCTTCGTCGCGTAGCCGCCCGCGCGAAGGATCGGCTCGTCGTGCTTGCCGAGATACGTCTCCTCGACGACGTCGCCGTTGCGATCACGCTTGAAGCGAACGACCGCGTAGCCGTCGCGACGGAGCATGGGATCGCCGTGCGGATCGAGGTAGCGCTCCTCGATCAGGAGGCCGCGTTCGTCGTATTTCATGCGCCGCGCTGCGTAGTCGCCGTCGAGCGCGAGCGGCAGCGAGGCGGAGTCGAGCAGCTCCTCCGAGACGCGGTCGTCGTTGTCGTCGAACACCTCGCGCTTGCCGGCGAGGCCGTCCTGGCCGCCGATCGGCTGACCGTCGCTGCCGAGGTAAGTGACCTCGGTGACGTTCCGGAAGCGATCGTATTTCCGCAGCTCGATCGAAACGCCGTCGTTCTTCGAGCTCGGCTTGCCGTCGGGCTCGAACGCGCTGAGCGAGACCGGGAGGCCGCGATCGTCGTATTTCACGCGCTGGATCGCCGAGCCCTCTTCGAGCTTGCTGCGAGCGGCGAGCTTGCCGCTCTCGTCGTAGCTGCGTCGCTCGATGTAGCGACCGCGGTCGTCGTAGACCATCACCTGCTTCGCGAAGCCGTTCGCGGCGACCATGGGGCGGCCGGCGGTATCGAAGGAGGCGACCTCGATCTGATCGTCGCGCTCGTTCCACGCCGCGCGGATGGTGGCAGAGTCGCCGTGGCGCATGACGGCGTTGCCGTCGCCGTCGAGGAACTCGACGAGCGTTGCGCGGCCGCGCGCGTCCGACGTCTCGCGGAACTTGGCGAACGAGTCGCTGCGCTCGGGGCGGATGCGGCCGCTCTCGTCGACCCAGGTGACCTCGCGCGTGCGCGACTCGGGATTCCACGCGATGCGCTTGCCGTGGGTGTGGACCACGGGATCGAGGCTGACGACGCGTTCGTCGTGGAGACCGAAGTCGAGCCACTCCGAGAGCGCGACGGCGTTGGTCCACGTCGCCTTGACGCAGTGCACGCCGAGCACCGTCATCGGCTTGCCGTCGACGTCGAAGACGCGCGTCTCGGCACCGTCGGGCGTGTCGTCGTCGGTGCGCTGGATGATGCCGCGACCCGATGCGTCGGCGCCGGGCTTGCCGTCCGCGGCGAGGATGGTGGTGCGAATGGGCCGGCCGCGACGGCCGTTGACGAACGCGCGGCCGTAGGCGCCGTCCTCGTCGGAGCGCGGTCGACCCGATGCACCGAGATAGATCTCGCGCGTCACGAGGCCGCTCCCGTCGAGCTCGCGCTCGATGGTGGTGATGTGACTCTCGGCGCGGCGACGCGGCGTCACGCCGTCGATGTCGACGAAGTCGACGCGCTGCCCGCCGTCCGACCATTTCTGCCATTCGACGATGTTGTCGTGGGCGTCGCGCGTGATCACCTGGCGGATCGCGCCGTCGTCGCCGCGTTCGACCACGGCGCGTGTTCCGTCGCGACCGACGCGAAACCCGGCAAAATTGGCCATTTCCATGGTGACGACGCGGCCACCGACCTCGGTCAGACGGAACGTGTCCTCGCTGCGCTGGCGTACGGCGGGCGCCTGCAGCTCGATCGCGCAGCGCGGTCCGTCGCGCGTGTCGAGCACGACCGCGCAGTAGTGGAGACGAGGAGCGCGCGCTGCGCGATAGACCGCGCCTCCGCCGCCGACGAGCGCGAGGGCCGCGGCGACGCCGAGCAGCGCACGTCGCGGAACACGTCGTGCCGCGCGCACGGATGGCGGTGCCTCCGTGGTCACCACGGCTGCGCTGGTGGTGAGGGCCGGCGTGACGAGAGGCGGCGAGACCGGAGGCGGCGAGACCGGAGACGGCAGGGCATCGCTGCGCACGCGGACGGCCACCGGCACGCCCGACGCTCCGCCGACCTCGGTCGGCGCGCCCATGTCGGTGGGCGCGGAGTTGCTCGACGATGCGCTCGGCTTCGCGGCGGTCGTCGATCGCTCCTCCTTCGCGAGCGGGCGAATCGGCGCGCCGAGCGCCTCGAGGCTCGCCTTCTGCAGCGCCTCACGCATGGCGGTCGCGCTCGACCAGCGCTCCTCCTTCTCGAACGCGAGGGACTTGTCGATCACCGCGCGGATCGCGTCGGGCACCTCGGCGGCGACGCTCGACAGGGAGCGCGCCGGCTTCGTCGCTGCGCTCACGAGCAGCTGAACGGTGTTGACGCCTTCGTGCACCAGCGTGCCGGAGAGCAGCGAGAAGAGCGTCGCGCCCACCGCCCAGAGATCGGTCTGCGCGTCGATCTCCTCGGTCTTGCCGAGCGCCTGCTCGGGGGCCATGAACGCCGGTGTGCCGAGCATCGCGCCCGTCTGCGTCGCGCCGATGGCGGTCTCGTCGCGAAGGCGCGCTATTCCGAAGTCGAGCACCTTGAGCTCGCCGCCGTTCGTGACGAGGAGGTTCGCCGGCTTCAGATCGCGATGCACGATGCCGCGCTCGTGCGCGGAGGCGAGCACGTCGAGCAGCGCGTCGCCGATGGACAGCACCATCGCCAGCGAGAGACGACCGCCCTGCGCCGCAGCGATGGCGTCGACCGGCGCGCCTTCCAGGAGCTCCATCACCAGGAACGCCGAGCCGTCTTCCGCGATGTCGTCGTCGAGCACGGCCACGGCGCCCGAGTGCATCACCGAGTTCGCGACGTAGCCTTCGCGGAGGAAGCGCGTGCGGATGCCCTCCCGACTCGACAGCTCGGGATGCAGCATCTTGATCGCGAACACCTTGCGGTTGCGATGCGTCGCTTCGTAGACGGAGGCCATGCCGCCCACGCCGAGCACGCGCTCCAGCGTGTACTTGCCGCGCAAGACGACACCGATGCGCGCGCGCGCCAGGGTGAGGGCGTCGTCGTCGGACATGGCGTCAGGTGGAGACTACACCAAGCCCCGTGGCTACCGGAGCCAACCCTTCGCGATAGGTCGGGTAACGCAGCGTGATCCCGGCCGTGGCGAGCGCACGCGAGGCGTCGACGCGACGGTCGGCGCGCAGCGACTCGTGCACGCTCTCGAGAGGCACGAACGGCGGAAGCGGAACGCCGTACGTCTCGCAGACGAAGCGAACGACGTCGACGTGTCGAGCCGGCTCCCGATCGCCGACCACGAACGTGTCGCTGTCGCCGGTGAGCGCGAGGATCAGCTGCGCGAGATCGCCGACATGAATGCGCGACAAATGGCGCGTACCGTCGCCGGGGATGCGATGCTCGCCGCGGAGGATGCGCATGTGGAGGCCACGGTCCGGGCCGTAGAGCGCGGGACAGCGCAGCACGGTCGCGCCTTCGCGGCGATACGCATCCTCCGCAGCGAGGATGCGCGCGCCGCGATCGCTCGGGGCGGCGCCGGCGGCGGGGAGCGGCGTGGTGTCGTCGACCACGCCCCGATGATCGCCGTACACACCGGTGCTCGACACGTAGGTGATGGCGCCGGCCCGCGCGAGGCTGGGGGCGATGCGCGCATCGGTCGCGCCGTCGGGCGGAAACGCGATCACGACATGCGCGTTGGCGTCGACGATCTCGGCGATGGTCTCGTCGAGCACGGTGCGTTGGAGGACCGAGAAGCCTTCCTCGCGCAGCGCCGCGATGCGGGCGTCGCTCCGCGCGTGAGCCAGCACCTCGAGGCCGCGGGCCTTCGCGAGCCGTGCCAGCGCAGCGCCGGCGTAGCCGCAGCCGAGGATGAGGACTCGCTCGATAGGGCGCGTGCCGGACATCGGCGGTCGCTCAGCCGTTGATCTCGCGCCCGAGCTGCGCGACGTACGCTCGCAAGAAGGTGACCCGCTCCTCCGCGAGCGCGCGCGCCGTCTTCGTGTGGAGCCGCTCCGGAATGACGAGGAGCTTCTTGAAGACGTGATCGAGCCCCCACAGCTTGTCGTCGGGCGCGCGCGTCGCGCAGAACGGATCCTCGGGCGCATAGAACGGTCGTTTCATGTCCGCGCACGTCGCCCACATCCGCGCGAGACCGATCGCGCCGAGCGCGTCGAGACGATCGGCGTCCTGGAGGAGCCGGCTCGGCAGCGCATCGGGGACGACGCCCTTCGAGAACGAGTGATCGCGGATCGCCCCACAAACAGGCTCGATCAGCCATGTCGGCGCCGCTTCGGCCTCGAGGACCTCGCGTGCCTTCGCCGCGCAGCGATCGCCGGCGCGCGCGGAGTCGGGATGGTTCTTCGGCAGCGTGAAGAGCTCGTGGAGGAGCGCGGCGGTCGCGGCCGCGGCGACGACCTCGTCGCTCACGCCCTCTCCGCGCCCGATGGCGAGCGCGTTGCCGACGACGCGCTCGACGTGAAAGAAGTCGTGCGCGGGCTCGGCGCTACGAGCGAGAGCGTAGGCCTCGGCCTCGAGCCGCGCCCACAGCGCGGAGGGAACGGCGGACGGCGGCCTCACGGCTTGACCGCCTTCACCGGATTGACCGCGCGGCGATCCATCGCGCCGTCGCCGAGCGGCGGCGACCTCCACGCGAGGAGCGCATCGAGGAGCGGCTCCGGCTCGTCGGCCGAGACGTAGAGCTGCTCGTGCTGCGGCGCCGCGAACGAATGCGCGATGGTGTGCCGGAGCAGCGCGAGCAACGGATCGAAGTAGCCCTTCGTGTTGAGGAACGCGCTCGGCTTGTCGTGGAAGCCGATCTGCGCGAGCGTCAGCACCTCGAAGAGCTCGTCGTACGTGCCCCAGCCGCCGGGCATGGAGATGAACG
>JAXDMI010000852.1:0-7901 GCA_034666145.1 Myxococcales bacterium
GAAGCAGCTGAATCGTGATTCAGCGAGAACCGTAACCAACGGTCAACGCGATACATTTCGTCGGGTAGGAGCCAGGCGCACATCGGCCCACTCGTTGCTAGGAGACGGCCACCATGCGTCGTCCCGCCCTTTCCACCATCGCCCTTCCGGTCCTCCTCTCCGCGCTCGCTCTCGGTGGCTGCGCCGCCGATGCGCCCGCCGATGCCGCCACCGGCGAGGGAGCCTTCAGCTCGAACCAGGCGACCCTGCTCGACTTCGACTTCGACGCATCGCTGTCGACCGACTCGTCGTGGGACGACAAGCAGTCGATCGAGGACCAGCTCCTCTACACGATCGGTCACCTCAACGCGGACAACAGCGTCGGTCGTCTCGACAAGCTGACGCTCACCAACATCCAGCGCACCGAGGACGCGGGGAAGATCACCATCAAGTATCACGCGAAGCTCCCGGTCGCGTGGGGCAGCAAGACGAACGTGCCGACGAGCTACCAGCTCGCGCTGCCGAAGGACACGAGCTCCTCGGGCCTCCAGACCTTCACCGAGAAGCACAAGGAGTCGTGCGTCGACTGGGGCGCGCACGAGGTCGATACCGGCAGCATGTGGTACTACTACCGGCCTCGTCAGAGCGGCTGTGACATCACGGACGGTGAGGTCGTCAAGGTCACGGCGACCGCCACGCGTTCCACCGAGAACACGACGAGCAAGTTCCCCGAGTACCAGAAGGTCTGGGAGGACGATCGCCTGGAGATCGTCGCCATCTTCGGCAAGTACGAGGCGAACGCGACGAGCGGTGACGCCGGCATCGACGGCTTCAATCAGTTCGTATCATCGATGAAGACGACGATGGCCGCGCTCGGTCCCGTCGTTTCGACGCCGGCGAACATCGCCGATCGTCCCGGACCCGCGACGCTCGACGTGACCTTCGAGACCACGCTCGCGGACGGCAAGAAGGTGAAGGTCGTCGCGCTGCTCGTCGATGCCATCACGCAGGTCTGGCAGGGCTTCGATGCACGCTACGAGAGCCTGACGCCGACCGCCGACGTCATCGCGTACAACGGCCACGCGGGCCTCGGACAGAACGTCCGCGCGCTCGCACGCAAGGGCAAGTGGGTGTCCGGCAAGTACCAGGTGTTCTTCATGAACGGCTGCGACACGTTCGCGTACGTCGACGGCTCGCTCGCGCAGACGCGCGCCGCGCTGAACCCGGACGACCCCACCGGCACGAAGTACATGGAGTTCGTGACCAACGCGATGCCGTCGTTCTTCAGCTCGATGCCGAACGCGTCGACGGCGCTCATGCAGGGCCTGCTCTCGTACAAGACGCCGAAGACCTACGACCAGATCTTCGCGAACATCGATCGCTCCGAGGTCGTGCTCGTCACCGGCGAAGAGGACAACGTGTTCCAGCCGGGCATGGCCATCGGCGCGCATCACTGAGCGACAAAGCAGCGAAGGCGTTCGTGCATGCACGAACGCCTTCGCTCATTTCAGATCAAGGAAGCGTGACGGAGAACCCGCGGCGTTACTTCTTGGCGCCGCCCTTCTTGCCGTTGCGCGCGTGCTTCCCGTGATGCGGGCTCGCGGCGCGGACGGCTTGCGCCTCTTCCTTCGTGACGGTGCCGTCGGCCACGGCCTTCGCGACCTCGGCGTTGACCTTCGCGATGTTCGCGTCGAAGCGCGTGCGGAGCTCCTTCGCCTGATCGGCCGGAAGCTGCGCGGCCTTCTCTTCCATGTGCGCGCGGGCCTTGGTCTGGCGCGCGTTGACCTTCGCCTGGAACTCGGCGGCGGGCATGGGGAAGTGCTTGGCGCCCTTGTCGCCCTCGGCTCGCTGCGTCTTCGCCGGCGCAGTACCCTGCGCAGGCGCCGCGAACGCGGGGACCGCAACGAGCGTGGCAAGGGCAAGAACGGTGGCGACGATGGTGGAACGCATGATGTCTTCTCTTTCTCCTTCGACCTGTCTTGGTCTCGGGAGGATAGACGGCGGACCCCCGGGGGCGATGCCCCCCTTTACGGTGCTTTACGAAGCGCGAAAGCAGGCGGAGAAACCGGGGCTGGTCGGGTGTGTGACCTGGTGGGTCATTGAAATCGCCGAATCGCTAGGGTATGACGGAACAGTGAATTTCCGGGTGCGAGCGCGCATCCTAGTTCGCCGAGCTGCACGCACCGAGGAGCCTCTATGTCGACTGATCCGAAGACGCCCGAGACCGTGAAGCCGGAGGATGCAAACGCGCGGCAGCCGTATGCTCGTCCTCGCCTTCGACGGCTAGGCACCGTTCGTGATCTGACGCTCGGCTCGGCCGGCGCGACCGGTGACACCAAGTTCAGCAAGAAGCGTCCTTAGCTTCAGCTTCGAGCGACGTGGGCGGACCGGCATCGATCGTATTCCATTCCGGTGGTCGGACGTCGAGCTCGCTCTCCGACCTCGTCAACGGCCGAACCCCGATCGACGCGCTGGCGCTCGCGGGCTGGGTGCTCCGCTGGCCACCGAACAAGATCGACGAGACCCCCTATCGGGGCGTCGAGGCGCAGCTCGTCACGACGCCCGTGCGACCCGAGCGTGCGGCAGACGCAGGAGCGCCGCCTTCGCTCGCGGAGGCTCCCGCGTTTCTCCGGCGTGCGCTCGATGACGCGGTCGATGTCGCGCTGAAGGGGGTCCGTCGTGCGGCCGTCATGACCGGCGGCGGCCTCGACTCTTCCGTCATGCTCGGGCTCACGATGCGATGGGCGGAGCGGACCGGCGGGTCGGCGTTCGCGGTGAGCCTCGACTTCGAAGCGCCGGGCGACGACCGCCCGCACCTCGCCGCGATGGAACGGCACCTCCGCTGCGAGGTCGTTCGGGTCACGCCCGAGGAATGCGCCCCGCAGATCGCGATGCTCGCCACGGGCGCCGACGCAGCGCCGGCGTATGCCGCGACCATGCCGCTCGAGGTCGAGATGCTCGAGCGCGCGCGCGCGAACGGGGCCGAGCGGCTGCTGTCGGGCGCAGGAGGCGACGAGCTCTTCGGCGGTGAGCCGCGCGCACTGGCGGACATCGTCTTGCGCGGAAATCCGATGCGCGCGATGCGAGCCGCACGTCGTCTGCGCGGCTTCGGCGACCCACGATCGCCGACCTGGTCCTGGTTGGTTCGTCCACTCATCGCACGGGCCATTCCCACGCCGGTGCGCGTCTGGCGTGCGCAACGTCACGCTCCTTGCGACAGCCCCTCCTGGGGAGGTCCAGTCCTGCGCGCGTTCCTCGACGAGAAGCGGCGGGTCCTCGGCGTGATTCACGGTCGCCCGGCGCGAACCGCTCAGGAACGCTTCGAACGCATCCGCGACGACGATCGCCGATCCATACTCGCCTGGGGACGCCAGCTCGAAGAGCACCTCACCGGCGTCGATTGCTGGGATCCGTACCTCGACCTCGAGCTCGCCGCGTCGATCGCGCGACTACCGCCCGAGTACCTCCTCATGGGGGACCGATGGCGCGGTCTCCTGCGTGAAGCAGCTCGTGACCTCTTGCCCGAGACGGTCCGCGAACGAATGGACAAGGCGAGCGTGGAGCCCGCGCTCCGCCGCTTTCTCGACAAGGCGGGCGGTTTCGCGTCGCTCCGTCCGCTCGCGTCCGGACGGGAGCTCGCGTCGCTCGGGCTCGTCGAGGAGCGCGCGTTCGAAGCGGCGTTCGATGAATTCGCCGCCACGCCCGAAGACGGCGTGAGCTGGGTCGGGCTCTGGTCGGCGCTCGCCGTCGAGGCCTTCCTTCGCGGAAGAAAAACGTGACCGTCGAGTGGCTCGCGGAGTCCCGCGACGGCGGCATGCTCGCGGGACGCGTCGGTCGCGACGGCGACCGCGTCGTCGCGGACTGGCCCGGCCGTGCGCGACTCACCGCGACGCGCGACGGTCGCGACGTGATCTTCGAGCCGTCTCCCGACGCGCGTCCTGCCGACGTCGAGAAGCTGCGTCAGGGCGCAGCTCGTTTGCTGGTCACTCACCTTCGGGGAGGGATCCCGCTTCACGCTTCCGCCGTTTCGCTCGACGGGCGCGCCGTCGTGTTCATCGGCGCCGCCGGCTTCGGGAAGTCGACGCTCGCAGCAACGCTCGGCGAGCACGCAGGCGCGAGCCTCCTCGGAGACGACGCGGTCGCGATCGAGCGTGCGGGCGACCTCTACGAGGTCGTCGCCCTCCGCGAGAGTCATTGGCTCGATGCCGCCGCGGCGGGCGCGCTCGGCCGCCCGACGGATGCGAGCGGCGAAAAGGCCCCGCATGCTCCACGCCGTGGAGACGTCGAGCGTTCGCCGCTCGCGATGATCGCGCATCTCTCGTTCTCGGAGACCATCGATGCTCCACGGTTGGTCGCGGTCTCCGGCATCGAGGCGGTCTCGGGGCTGCTCGCTCAGCTCACGCGCTTCCTCGTCGATGATCCGGCGATTGCCCGCCGCGATCTCGCCGCGCTCGCAGATCTGGTAGACCACACGCGCATCGTTCGCCTCGAGCGGCCGCGCAGCCTCGATCAGCTTCGCGCGACCGCCGACCTCATCGCCGCTAACGTGGCTGCTGGATCCCGAGGATCGCCATGACCGAAGCGCTAGACCAACGTTCGCATGTAACCGTCTCGCCGAGCGTCTACGCACGCGCGTTCGGCGCGGAGATCGTCCTTCTCGACTTCAGCAAGGGCGAGTACTTCGGGCTCGATGCGATCGGCGCCGACATCTGGCGAAGGCTCGAGGCTGGAGACGACCTCGGCGCAACGGCCGATCACCTCGTGGCCCGCTACGAGGTGGGCCGTGATGAGGCGCTTCGTGACATCGTCGACTTGGTCACACAGCTCCGGAATTACGGCCTTCTCGGGGAGGCTGAATAGGCTGAATTGACGGACGCCCCGGGTCGTCATGCTATTCTGAGGATCGAGCGAGGATTAAAATGAGAAACGCATTTCGTCTTATCGTGGTGCTCAGCGGGGCGGCGGCAGTAGGGGCCGCGACGCTGCTCGCCTGCAGTGACGACACGAGCGTGAACGCTTCCACCGATGGTGGTCCCACCCCCGGTCCGGATACCGGCACGGATTCACCGATCACCCCGACGGATTCGGGCACCCCCGACGCGCCCTTCGACGGCGGCTTCATGCTCGACACGTTCGACGGCGTCCTCGCGGACGAGGTGTGCAAGGCCCTCGCGCGCTGCTGCTGGGGCAACCCGACACCGGCCGACGGCGGGGCCGACGGCGGTGCGTTCGACGTCGACAAGTGCAAGTCGATGACGGTGACGTACGGCTTCGAAGGCTCGAACATCGGCACCGAGCTCCGTGACGCCGGCAACGTGACCGTCGATCAGCTCGCGGCCGACAGCTGCATTCAGAAGGTGAAGGGCATGACCTGCAACCTTCCGGGCGCCGAGTTCACGCAGATCCGGAACGGCTGCTACAAGGCCTATCAGGGCAAGCTGGACGTCGGCGCGACGTGCAAGGGCAGCATCGAGTGCAAGCCCGGCAACTTCTGCAAGGTCGGCGCTGGTGGCTCGGGAACGTGCACCGCGCTCCGCGCGGCGAACGGCAACTGCGGTGACTTCACCGACAAGCCGGCGCTCGGCGAAGAGGCGTGCTCGTATCGCGCCGGTGGCGATACCAACAACCACTGCAAGTTCTTCGACTACACGAACAACGGTCTCCTCGACGCGGGAGACTGGAAGTGCGAACCCGGCGTGACGACGGGCGGCGATTGCGCGTCGAGCACCTGGTGTTCGGACTCCATCTGCGAGCTCGACAACAAGTGCAAGTCGCCGGACATGTACTGGTCGTCGTCGTGCGACTTCTTCATCAAGTGACCGTCCCGTCGTGTCGTTTCCGGCAGCCGTCGATCAGCCGGTAGCCGACGCACTCCGGGCGCTTCCCGGCGTCTCCGAGTCGATCGTAGCCCGGCCGCGCGACATGTTCGCGCGAGCCGAGCTACACGGCGTGGCCGGCGTGATCTGGGATGCTTGGAAGGGCCATGACGTGCCCGTGGAGCGCGACCTCGAGACGAAGCTCGAGGCGCGCGTTCTCGCGCGCGAGATGGACCACGATGCCCACCTCGCGCTGCTCCGGCGCATCGACGCCGTGCTCACGGTCCCGACCGTCGCATTGAAGGGGCCGCTCTTCGCTGCGCGTTACTACGGGCGCCCGTCGGCGCGCGGGACGACGGACATCGACCTCCTTGTCGCCGAGACCGATATCGAGCGAGCGATCGGCGAGCTCTCCGGGCTCGGTTATTCCGTCGCCGACACCGCGAAGCAGATCAAGTGGGCGCTCCGCGCGCATCATCATTTGCACCTCGTCAACGCAGGTGCGCCCGATCTGGAGCTGCATTTCCACGCGTATCGCGGCTTCGGAGTCACCCTCACGACGCAGCTCCTTGCCGAGCGCAGCGTCGCGGCCGCTGGTCTCCGCACCATCCGCGTGCCGAGCGCGGAGGACGAGCTGGTCTATCTCGCGGTGCACGCCGCGGCGCATCGCTTCGGGCGTCTCGCGTGGCTCCATGACCTGCGCCTCGTCGTGGAGCGAATGACGCCGGCCGCGCTCGAGGCGGCAGCTGCGCGCGCAAGGACGTGGGGCGTGTCCCGCGCACTCGCGCTCGCGGGCGAGATGCTCGTGGACGTCCTGGGCGTGAATCCGGAGATCGTGCGTCCACTGGGCTCGCTGTCGTCGAAGCGCGGCGTGCTCGTTCACGCGGTCGTCGGCGAGCCTCGGACGCGCATGATGCGCGCCGCGACGAGAATGGCCTACGCCATCATGCTCGCGGACTCGGTGACGGCGTCGGCGCGCTACGCGACGACGTACTCGGTCGAGCGAGCAAGACAGCTCCTGGATCTCGGCTGATGCCGCTCGTCACGGTCGGGTTGCCCTTCTTCGACGAGGAGAAGTATCTCGGAGATGCGATCCAGTCCGTACTGGCGCAGACGTTCACCGACTTCGAGCTTCTTCTCGTCGACGACGGCTCGCGCGACTCGTCCCTCGAGGTAGCGCGTTCGTTCCGCGATCCGAGGATCACCGTGATCGCAGACGGCCGACGCCGGCGATTGCCTGCGCGACTCAACGACATCGTTCGACGCGCGCGTGCGCCGTTCGTCGCACGCATGGACGCTGACGACGTCATGCATCCCACGCGGCTCGCGCGCCAGCTCGAGGCCTTCGAAGCGCGGCCCACGACCGACGTGATCGGCACCTGGGCGGCGCTCGTCGCAGGAGCCGGCGAGCCGTTCGCGGCCATCGAGTCATTTCCGCCGACGGCGCGCAACGCGCTCCGGCTCGGTATCCTCGCGCATCCGACGATCCTCGCGCGCCGGTCTTGGTTCGAGGCGAACCCTTACGACGAAGCGCTCACGCGCACCGAAGACCGCGATCTGTGGTGCCGCACGGCGAGCACGTCGACGTTCTTCGCGGTGCCCGAGGTGCTCTACGTCTTCCGCGTCGACGTCGGGAAGGGGACCTTCCTGGCGAGCTACCTCGAAGGCCAGCGCCAGAACCGCGCGATCTTCCGTAAATATGGGCCTTCGATGGTCGGGCCCTGGGAGACCGCGCGGCTCGTCGCCGCGACGCACGCGAAGGCGCTCGTGATGAAGAGCGTCGCGCTAGCAGGTCTCGCGGACCACCTCATTCAGCGTCGTGGCCGGCCGCTCACGGAGCGCGAGCGCATGCTCGCGCGCGAAGCGCTTGCTGCCGGCGCTCACCGCGCGTAGCGACGCACGCAGGTCTTGACCTCGTCGACGAGGCTGTCACGACGCTGTCCGGGATGGTCGCTCGCGACGCGGTCGATGAGATCGTGGAGCGTGCGCTTGCCGTCCATCTCCGCGAGGATCTGGCTCACGAGCTCTCCTCGGGAGGAGCGCTCGGGTGTTGCCGTGATCGATTCCCGGAGGAGCGCCTCCGGTGAGCTCGGCATACCGAGGAAC
>JAXDMI010000853.1:0-5362 GCA_034666145.1 Myxococcales bacterium
GCCCACAGCTCCGCGAGCTCGCGCAGGACGAAGCCGCGGAGCTTGAAGGCACCCCAGATCCATCGGCTCGTCGCGTTGGGGTCCTTGACCTGCACCTCGAGCACGTTGCCGGACTCGTCGGCGACCACGGCATCGAAGAGCTGCGGGTTCTCGACGGGAAAGCAGAGGAACGAGAGGTCGTCGTCACCGAGCGCGGCCAGGCCGTCGGCGGGAAACCAGATCGTGTCGGGAAGGCCGACCAAGAGCGACTCGTCATCGGGCACGAGCGGCAGCGCGCGGAAGATCGCGTCGCACAGTCCAAGGGGCTTCGGCTGCACCACGTACGCGATGGACGTGTCGGCCGTGCCGCCGCCGAAGTACTCGACGATGTCGCTCTTGCCCGGTGAGATGACGAACGCGATCTTCGTCGCGCCGCCGAGCACGAGCCGATCGACGAGGTACTCGCTCACCGCGCACGGACGCTCGTCGTCGCCCTCGCGGACGCCGCCGACGGGGAGTAGCTCCTTGCTGAAGGCGAGCGGCTGGATGCGGCTTCCGATTCCGGCGGCCGGGACGATACCCCACATGGCGTGACTCCTTCTGCGTCGATCTGCGTGACGAAGTACGCGATGGTCCTCCGGAGACCCTCTCGCAGAGGCACCTTCGGCTCGAAGCCGAGGAGCTCGAGAGCGCGGTTCGTCACCGGCCGCCGCATCTTCGGATCGTCCTCGGGCAGCGGCCGAAAGACGATCGACGAGCGAGTGTCGACGAGGCCGCGCACCACCTCCGCGAGCTGACGCACCGTGAATTCCTCGGGATTGCCGAGGTTCACCGGCTGCGAGAACGTCGGGTGCTCCATGAGCGCGACGATCCCGTCGACGAGGTCATCGACATAGCAGAAGCTCCGCGTCTGCGAGCCGTCGCCGTAGATCGTGAGGTCCTCGCCGCGCAGTGCCTGCATGACGAAGTTCGAGACGATGCGCCCATCGCTCGGGTCCATGCGCGGGCCGTACGTGTTGAAGATGCGCGCGATGCGGATCTCGGCGCCGTGCGCCCGCCCGAAGTCCGCCATCAACGACTCCGCGCAGCGCTTTCCCTCGTCGTAGCAGGCACGCGGACCGATCGGGTTGACCGCGCCGCGATACGTCTCGGGCTGCGGATGGATCTCCGGATCGCCGTAGACCTCGCTGGTCGATGCCTGGAGGACGCGAGCGTGACACTTGAGACCGAGCCGCAACGCGTTCAGCACGCCGAGGACGCTCGTGAGCGTCGTCTTCACGGGATCCGCCTGATAGTGCGGCGGGCTCGCCGGACACGCCAGGTTGTAGATGCGATCGACCGGGATATGGAACGGCTCGCACACGTCGTGCTCGACGAACGCGAAGCGCGGATGCTTGCGGAGGTGCTCGATGTTCTCGAGTCGTCCGGTGTGGAGGTTGTCGAGCGCATAGACCTCTCCGCCTTGCGCGAGGAGACGGTCGCAGAGATGAGAACCGACGAACCCCGCGCCGCCCAGCACCAGCGTTCGCCGCTTGTTCATGAGGAGAGCCTCGGCTGCGGAAGCGTTGCGGCCCGGGCGCGGCGAGCCTGCAGCTCGAGGACCTCGCCCGTGTACTGTTCGAGCGACTCGGCGCGATGCATCGACGTGTGCTCCCTCAAGAAGCGTCCGCGGGCGGCATTCGCGATGGAACGACGCTCGTGCTCGTTGATGTCGCGCAGGTAGCGCAGCACGTCGGCCCCGGAGCGCGCGACGACGATCTCGCGACCCGGCTCGAAGATCTGGTCGAGACCCGGCCACGGGTCGCTGATGATGGGCGTCCCGCACGCAGCCGCTTCGAAGAGCCGCACGCTCGGCGAGTGACCGGCCTGGATCATGGCCGAGCGGGTGATGTTGAGCGTGTAGCGCTGCGCCGCGAAGAAACGTCGATGTTCGTCGGGCGCGATGTGCGCCGTGTACTGGACGTTCTCCGGCCACGTCACGGTCGACGGATACTGGGCGCCGGCGACGAGGAAGCGCCCGTCGGTCCAGCACCGGGCGGGCTCGAACACCATGCGCTCGAGGGCTGGCTGTCGATCGAGGCTGTACGTCCCGAGATAGCCGAGATCGGAATCGGGCTCCTCGGTACGGTCCGGGTAGTATTGGTCGGGGTCGGCCGAGCAGTACAGCGGACGCACGAGCTGTGCTCCATAGCGATCGTGGAGCGTCGCGAGCGTTGGCCCGCCGGTGAACGAGAGATAGAGCGAATAGCGTTGGACGAGCGCGCGCGTGAGGTGATCGTTGTCACCGAGATCCAGCGTGGCCAGCGTGATGGGCGTGTCGATGTCATAGAACGCCGTTCGCCCCGGCGTGGTCGCGTTGACCCACTCGCCGATGCGCGCGCCCTCCGGCACGTACGAACCGACGACGACGAGGTCGGCATCGCGCACCGTCGCACGGTGCTTGTCGACGAGCTCCTCGAACGAGCCGTAGAGATGCGTCTGCGCGTACGACGGCTTGGGCAGATCGCGATGCGCTGCGTAGAACGGAACGTCGCGCTCGAGGAACGTGATCTGGTGACCGCGCGCGGCGAGCTGCCGGAGAAGACCGCGATAGGTGGTCGCGTGACCGTTGCCCCACGAAGACGTGATCGACAGGCCGAGAAAGACGTAACGGTACTGGGGCTGGCTCACGGGGACACCTCGACGGGGGCTGTGCGATCGAGCAGCAGCGACTCGACGAGCCGGGCGCGCTGCGCATAGGTGTGTTGAGAGAGGACGCGCTTGCGAGCGGCCTCACCGATGGCGCGCGCGCGTTCGGGGGTCGTGTCGCGAATGTGACGACAGACCCCGTCACCGTCGTGCGCGACGAGCACCTCCTCGCCCGCGAGCAAGAATGCCTCGAGACCTTGCCAGGCATCCGTGACGAGGCACGCGCCTGCGCCGGCGGCTTCGAACACGCGCGTGGCCGGAGACCATCCGCACGAGGCCATGCTGTCGCGCGCGACGTTGAGCACGCACGCGGCGCTCGCGTTGAGCGCGTTGTGGTCCGCGGTGTAGACGTGACCGGCGTAGCGCACGTTGGGCGGCATGGCCTTGTCGCCCCAGCCGTTGCCGCCGAGCATGAACGTGTGATCGGGGAGTGCGAGCGCAGGACGGAAGAAGAACTCTTCGATGCGCGCCTCACGATCCGGCATCCGGTTGGCGAGGAGCGAGAGATCGGCGGCCCACTTCGGCTCCCGCGCGACGGGGAAATGCGTCGCCGGGTCGAGCGCGTTGTAGATCGCCGTCACCTGGCGCGCGCCGAATTGCTTGTAGCCGCGCACGATGGGAGGTCCGCCGCCGTACGTGAGGATCATGTCGTAACGAGGGACCATCGCGCGAAATGGGTCGGCTTCATCGGCACGCATGCGATCGAGCGTGGCGGGAGCGTCGACGTCCCAGAACACCGCGATCGCGCCGGGCCGTCGCGCGTTCGGCACCTCGCGCTCGAGGAGCTCGTCGAAGACGCCGACTCCGCTCGCCTTCACGATGACGTCGGCACGACGCGCCCGCTCGAGCATGTCGTACGCGTCGCGCTCATCGGTGCCCGAGTAGACGACGACGCTCGCGTAGGGCGGGTCGTCGATGTCGCGATGTTTCTGGCGGTCGTACGCGTCGGGCTCGTAGAACGTGACGTGGTGACCGCGATCCGCGAGCGCGCGCACGATCCCGCGGTAGTACGTGGCCGCGCCGTTCCAGTACGCCGAGACGAGACTCGACCCGAAGAACGCGATGTCGAGTGAGGGGCCCGCGCGAAGGGCGGGGGATAGGACGGGGCGCTTCATGGTCGGATCTCCTTGGCGGCCGGCACGTCGCGCACGCCGAGGTCCCGCACGATCGCGAGGAGCTCGTCGACTCGGTGCGCCGTGGTGTGACGATTGAGGATCGTGCGACGGCCGTGGTACGCGAGCTCGCGACGAGCCACGCCGTCGGAGAGGAGCATCTTCATGTGCTCGCGCATCTCCTTGCCGTCCTTCGCGACGAGGAAGTCCTTGCCGGGCGTGAAGAGGCGCTCGCTGTCTTCCCAGGGCGCGCTGACGAGCGGGATTCCGCACGCGAGCGCTTCGAACACCCGGATGGTGGGAATGCCGCGGAGGGCTTCCACATAGGGCTTTCGTGGCACATGCACGGTCACGCGAAACGATGCGAAGATCTCGGGCGCGCGGAAGTTCGGCAGCCAGCCGCCATAGACGACGTTGTGATCCTGTAGCGCGCGGAGCGCTGCCGCCGGATACCGGACGCCGTGGACGCGTGCGACGAGGCCGAGATCGCGCGCGGGCTCGAGCAGCATCTCGGTGAGCGCCCGGGACCGTTCGTCGTCCCCCCAGTTGCCGATCCAGACGAGATCGCCGAGCGGCTCGCCGAGCATCGGGCGGAAGACGCGCACGTCGGCGGCCTCGTGCCAAACGAACACGCGCTTCGCCCACCCTTCGCGGGCGTAGACGTCGCGAACGGCCTCCCCGAACGCGAGCACGCCGTCGTAGGCGGAGAGATCGAATCGGTTCATCGCTTCGGGGTCGGTCACGGAGCGGTGGTGCGTATCGTGGAAGAGGAGGCGGTAGCGCGAGCCTGCAGCGCGGCGGTGGGCACCGACGCGCGCGACGAGCGCGGGCTGGTTCCACTCGTGGACGAGGACGACGTCGGCGCCGTCGAGCGCCTCGTCGAGGTCGAGCTCTTCCGGCGTGTAGCGCTGCGAGCGCACGAACGGATACGCCTTCTGCGAGAGGTACAGCGCTCGTTCGCCGTGATCGCGCACCAGGTTCATCGCGCTCCATGCGTCGCGCGGCTCGAAGACGCGCACGTCATGACCTCGGAGCGCGAGCTCGGTGGTCACGCCGCGCAAGAAGTGAGCGTTGCCGTGGTTCCAGTCCGACAGCAGTGAATGACAGAAGACGACTACGCGCATGGTCCCACCACCTCTCTCGGTTCCTTCATGGACGATGCGACCTGCGTGCCGAGTACGCTCCCGTAGACGGCGAGCGTTCCGTCGGTCATGCGCGCCGGAGTGAGCTCTCGCGCGCGCGCTTCGGCGCGGGCAGCGTGAGCGCGGCGCATCGGCTCGTCCTTCGCGTAGCCGTTGACGAGATGCGCGAGCGCATCGGCATCGTCGGGATCGACGTAGACGGCGGCATCGGCCCAGACCTCTCGCAGGCTCTCGATGTCGCCGAGCACGAGCGCGCAACCACGGAGCGCGGCCTCGACGGGCGCGAGCCCGAACGGCTCGTAGCGCGCCGGATGGACGAAGATCGCGGCGTCCTCCATCGCGCGCTCGAGGGCGGGGCGATCGAGCCAGCCGAGGACCTCCACGTGCGGCAGCGAGCAGCGCTCGCCGTCAGGCGCCTTGTCGGACCGGCGACGCGAACCG
>JAXDMI010000854.1:0-6379 GCA_034666145.1 Myxococcales bacterium
CGGAGCGAAGTATTCGACGTGCAACGGGTATGTCACGGGAAAGCTGGTGATCCTCGATTTGGGTCGCCGCATCGTGATGAGTTGGCGAACCACGGATTTCCCGCGCGACGCCGCCGATTCGCGCGTCGAAGTGCACTTCGAAACGCTGGGACCTTCCACGCGAATCCTCATCCTGCACACCGACATTCCCGAGGGGCAGTCGGAGAAGTACAAGGCGCTCTGGAACGAGAAGTACATCGCGCCGATGCGCTCGTACTTCAGTAAGTTCCTGCCCGACCCGCGCAATCCGCCGCCGCGTCGCATCCCGCCGCCGCCCCCGGAGTCCGACGAGGACGAGGACGAGGACGAAGTGCCGGTGAAGGGCAAAGGGAAGCTCGGCGCGAAGGCCGCCGTACCGGCCGCGAAGTCGAGCGGTCCCGGCGTTCACAAGGCCGACGGGAAGCCCGCGAAGACGCTGGCCGCCGCGAAGCCGTCGGCTCCCGCGAAGCCTGCTCCCGCGAAAGCTGCGCCCGCCGCGAAGCCCGCCGCTCCAGTGAAGGGCAAGCCGGCACCGAAGGCAGCTGCTGCGCCCGCCAAGAAGCCCGCGCCCGTGGCGGCGAAGAAGCCGGCAGCGCCGGCCAAGAAGCCCACGCCCGCGAAGAAGCCGGCAGCGGCGGCCAAGAAGCCCGCTGCCAAGAAGCCCGCGCCGAAGCCCGCCAAGGGCAAGAAGAAGCGCTGACGGTCGACTGACCGTCAGTCGCGCGCGCGTTCGCTCTCGGCAGCCCGCACGCGCACGGCGCTCTCGTTCGCGTCCTCACCTTCGAGCCACCACAGCACGCTCAAGGCGACGCCGCGCGAAGGCATGGCGACGCTGTGAAGCGACGGCTCGCGCTCGGTGGGCGCGCATTCGTCGACCACATCGACCGAGATACTCGACGAAAACCGGGGTTCGTCACTCATGTATGAGTTACTAGCGCCGCCCGGCCGAACGCGCAAGGGACACCTGAATTACGATGGCCGTCACCGTGACCGACCCCGTTCTCGCCGACCTGCTCGCGTTCCTCGGTGACTCGCCGACCCCATTTCACGCCGTCGCCAGCGCGACCACGCGCCTCGTTGCCGCCGGGTTCAAGCCCATCGCCGAGACGGATGACTGGTCGAGCCTCGCCCCCGGCGCCTACGCGTTCGCGCATGGCGGCTCGAGCGTCCTCGCGTTCGTCATTCCCGAAGGCAAGCGCATCGCGGGCTTTCGCATCGTGGGGGCCCACACCGACAGCCCGAACCTCAGGCTCAAGCCGACCCCCGAGTACAAGAAAGAGGGCTACGCCCAGCTCGGCGTCGAGGTCTACGGCGGCGTCCTGCTCAACTCGTGGCTCGACCGCGATCTCTCGCTTGCGGGGCGCGTCTTCGTCTCGGCCAAGGACGAAAGCGCAAAGGACGCCAACGAGGCGAGGGACGGCGCCAAGGTCGAGTCGCGGCTCGTGCGGTTCACGAAGCCCATGCTGCGCGTCGCTCAGCTCGCCATCCATCTGGATCGCGACGTCAACGACAAGGGCGTCGTGCTCAACAAGCAAGACCACCTCGCGCCGATCTTCGGCCTCGAGAGCGACGGCGCCAAGGACCTGCGAACCATGCTCGCCGAGGAGCTCGGCATCGCCGGCGAACGGATCGTAGGCAGCGATCTCATGCTCTACGACGTCGTCGCGCCGACCCTGGGAGGCCGCGCCGACGAGATGATCTTCTCGGCTCGCCTCGACAACCTCGCCATGTCGCACGCCGCGATCCGCGCCGTCGTCGACGCCGCTCCGAAGGCCACGGGCGGAGAGCTCGTGCCCGTCGCGGCCCTCTTCGATCACGAGGAGGTCGGCAGCGAGACCGCCTACGGCGCGCAGTCGGCCTTTCTGCCTCGCGCCCTCGAGCGCATCGTCCTCGGTCGCGGCGGTTCGCGGGAGGACTACCATCGCGCCCTCGCCGGCTCGCTCTGCGTGTCGGCGGACATGGCCCACGCCGTCCATCCCAACTACGAATCACGCCATGAATCACGGCACAAACCGGTACTGAACGGCGGTCCGGTCATCAAGATCAACAGCCAGCAGCGCTACGCGACGTCCGGCGCGACCGCCGCGCTCTTCCGCGATCTCTGCGCGCGCGCCGAGGTGCCCGTGCAGCATTACGCTCATCGAACCGACCTGCCTTGTGGCTCGACCATCGGGCCCATCGCGTCGACGCTCCTCGGCATCCGCACCGTCGACGTCGGCAATCCGATGCTCAGCATGCACTCCATCCGCGAGCTGGGCGGAGCCAAGGATCCTGCGATGATGACGCGCGTGCTGACCTCCTTCTACGGCTGCGCCGATCCCGGGGGACCGTGAGCCGCCGGCCTCTCACGGTCGTCGTCGTCTCTGTCGTGCTTGCGCTCGTCACCGTGGTCTTGCCCGCATGCAGCCGCACCGCAGGCGGCAAGTGCAAGCCCAACGAAGCGATCTGCGCGAACAAGAGCACCGCGCTCACCTGCCAGAGCGGAAAGCTCGGCGAGGTCTCGTGTCATGGCCCGCTCGGGTGCACCACGTTCCAGGAGCACGCCAACTGCGATACGTCCGTCGCCTCCGAAGGCGACACCTGCATGGGCGACAGCGACGAGGAGTACGCCTGCTCGGTCGACAAGAAGCGCGCGCTCATCTGCAAGAACGCCAAATTCGAGCGCTACCTCGAGTGCCGGGGCAAGGGCGGCTGCGCGCTCCTCGGTCACCAGGTCTCGTGCGACACCTCCGTCGCATCGAAGAACGATCCGTGCAAAGTGCAAGGAGCGTCGGCATGCGCCGAGGACCAGAAGGAGATGCTCGTCTGCCGCGACGGCCACTTCATGCACTACCGCTACTGCCGCGGGCAGGCCGGTTGCTACACGAAGGAAGACGCGCCGGCGTGCGACGAGACGCTCTCCATGGAGCTCGACGAGTGCGGCCTACCCGGCTTCGTCGTCTGCTCGGTCGACGGACAGAGCGAGCTGATCTGTCAGGGTGGACGCTTCGTGAAGTCGCGCAATTGCCGCACGAAGTGCACGGTCATCGCCGGCGGCCGCGGCGGCATCGACTGCAAATGAGGGCTTTTCAGCCCTCGTTCGTTCTCTTCAGCTGTACGGGTTGAGGAGAAAGCGCGCCTTCGCGAACCGCGCCACGACGCCGACGATGCCTTCGACCTTCGTCATCTCGTCGAGCACGGCGAGCGCGCCGTTGTAGGAGAGGCCCGTGGCGATGTCGACGCCGCGTCGCGCCGCGGCCTGCTCGATCGCCTCGCGTGCCTTCTCGGTGCCGAGCGCCGGGACGATGAGATGCATGATGTCGATGGCCACCGCGGGCGCCACCGATTGCGGCGCCTGCGCCTGCGCTGCCACGCCGAAGTCCGGGCGACCGACCTGCGGTGCAGAGACCTGCTTCGGAACGCGCGCGATGAGTCGCTCGACGTCGCCACGTGACACGGCAAAGCGAGCGACCACACCGACGAGACCTTCGGCCTTCACGAGCCTGTCGAAGATGCTGCGGATGTCATCGGCCACGTAGGCGCTGCGCATGATGCCGGCCGCCCGCGCTGCCGTCGCCACGACCTCATCGCTCTTGTCCTGACCGAGCGCGGACGCCAGGAGGACGGCGATGTCTTGTCTCGTGATGGGACGGTCTGCGCTCATGCGGGGGGGAGATGGGTCCAGCGATTCAGCGAGGGAAGGCCAGCACGACGCTCGTGGTGTTGTGGAAGCCGCTCATGTCCCCCGCGTCGAGCGCAATCTCGCCGTACGTCTCGAAGCCGGCGATCGGTACGCCGCCCAGCTCTTCGACCATGCCGCTCACCGCGCTCCCGAACTCGGCGTTGAGGATCAGGTTCCGACAGATGCAGTCGAACACGATGGCACCGGCGGCAGGCCGGCCGTCGAGCTTGGCCTTCGCGCGGCGAGCGGCCTCGCGAGCGCTCTCGATCTGCGCCTTCGGCACGCTCTCCGTGATGCGGATGACCGCGCCCTCGGGGAGCCCGCAGGCAAAGCTGATCGCGCCCGCCGGCGTGCGCGAGAGCGGCGCGCGGATCTTGTACTCCGCGCCGGCGGCGAGGCCCGCCTCGAAGCGCAGCAGGAACGTCGTCTCGTCGGCAGCGGCGAGCGCATCGACGTCGATGCCCTGCGCCTTGGCGGCGACCCGCGTGGTCTCGCGCCAGACATCCCACGCGGGACGCCCTTCGATCTCCTCGACGACGTTGCCGTGCGCCTTCGTCACCCGCAGCGGCCCGGAGAGCGGCTTGTGGCCGTGACAGACGCCGAGTCCCAGCGGCGCCTTCGAGAAGATCTGCGCGATCACGACGCCGTCGCTGATGGCGCGGTCGCCGCACGAGACGAGGGTGGACTGCATCTTGAGGTCGTCGCCGGCAGCGCCGCCCGCGAGCGGTGCATCGGCGCCGAGCTCGGCAGCAGCCATGAGCGCGACCTCCTCGCAGTTGCCCGCCATCGTGTCGATGAGGAGGATCCCGGTGCGATAGGGATACCCGGAGACGGCGCGCGGAAGCCCCTCGAGCGCCTGCGCTACCGCGCGCTCGGGCTCAGCACGCACCCCCGCGCCGATGCCGGCGTAGACCTTGTAGGCGCCGGCGACGGCCACGGCGCACACGGCGCCCTTGGTGTCTCCACGCTCGGTGAACTCGCCCGCCGTCGACGCGCCGAGGACCTGCGCCGTCGAGAAGGCCTCGGATATCACGCGTGCGACCTCGCCGAGCGGCTGCGCAGTGGACGCGAACACCATGACCAGCGCAGGAGCCTCGCCATCGAGGTCGCGCTTCAGATCCGCGACCAGGCTCGCTGCCGCCGAAGCAGCCGATCCCGTCGCGCTCGCCGTGATGACGTGCGTATTCGTTTCCATGGTGTTGCCCCCTCCCCGAGCCAACGTAGACGACGCGACTGACGACGCGACGCCCTCTCTCGAGGCTACGCTACTTGGCGTCGGCGCAGCACCGAAAGCCGGTGGAGTAGTCGTGGTAGCTGACGTCGTGCGCCACAGTGCGATAGCCGCAGCCGTCGCCGTTCAAGTGCGTGTCCTGGTAGTACCCGCCGCGGAACGTGCCGCGTGAGCCGTCGTGGACCTCGGCGGTCCACTCGTGGAGGTTGCCCACCATGTCGAAGACGCCGAACGCGTTCTTGCACTTCGCGAAGCTGCCGGTGGGCGCGACCGTGTTGGGCGCCTCGTTGATGCGCGGGTCGTTCATGGCGGCGTCCGAGCCGAAGGCCCCATCGGGTCCGAGCTCGGGGTGGTACGAGGCGAGGTTGGCGCGCCCGCTGTCGTTGCAGTAGCCGCTCTTGCGCTCGTCGCCGTACGGGAAGGTCGTCGGGGTCTTGCCGCGGCAGGCCTTCTCCCACTCTTCGCCGGTGCAGAGACGCTTGCGTGATCCCTTGCATGCGGTCTCGGCTTCGAGCTTCGAGATGTAGCCCTGGGGTTTGACGCCGGCGCGCGTGACCGCCTTCACGGTGAGCTTCGTGACGGGCTGCGTCGGCGCGTGAGCGACCTCGGTCTTGCCCTGGACCTCGACCACCTGGGCTTCCCAGCGATCGATGCAGTATGCATGCACCCCCGGGATCGAGATGTACGCCATGCCGCTGGGACACGGCCCCGGCTTGCCCTCGGAAGGGCTCGACGCTCCGGCCACGCAGCCGATCACGGCTCCGCAGAACAAGAGGACGAGCAGCCGGCGCGCAACCACGGCCCAAGGGGTAGCCCAGCCCTGCGATCGGCGCAAATCCGGGGCCGGCGGGCGCGAAAAGAACGAATCGGGGTGGGGGCGGACGCTAATGATGCGGGATCAGCCCGGTGAACCACGCCGCGCCCGCCGCGACCGCGACCACGAGGAAGAGGACGACTCCGATGGCGGCGCCGCCGGGACCGCCGCTCGCGTTCTTCATCGGTGCGTGCGCACCGGAGCGTTGCGCGTTGTGCTGTCCGGAGCCCGGCTGACTCGACCCTGGGGGCGGCATCGAGCCGGGCGGCGACGAATGATGCGTGATCGGACGCTGGAGATGGTTCTGGTGCGAGGCGGGGGGCGGCGGGTTGGACGCCGGCATCGGCTCCGCGTCCTCGAGCGCCGAGAGGTTGCCGTGCTCGAAGATGTCGGGCGGCAAGGACGCGCGCACGGGATCGAATCCCGGTCGCTTGTGGACCTCGCTGATCCCGATCTCGTTCGCCCAGTTCGTGGGGTCGACGAAGCCGTCCGTGTTCAGCGGCGCGGCCGCTGCCGTCTTCATATTTCCTGAAGCGGGCGCCCCGTCTTCTTTTAATGAAGTGAACTCGAACAGGGCTTCTTCGATCAGCTTGTCGATGATCGAGCCCTGCGGCGGCCGCACGCGCTGCTTCTCGCGCATCGTGCCCTGCACGAT
>JAXDMI010000855.1:0-3314 GCA_034666145.1 Myxococcales bacterium
ATGTGCCGGCCGTCACGAGCGGAAGCGCGGACTGCACGAACGTCGGGCGCGAGCTCGTCTCCATCGCGCTGCATGACACGCCGTTCGGCTTCGACTTCGAGCCCGGCACGTTCCCCGGCGAATACCGCCACGGCGTGTTCGCTGCGCTACACGGCGTGGTGACCTCGTTCGGCGGCAGCGGTGTCGTCTTCATGAAGACCGACCCGACGTCGCTGCGCCCGACCGGCGAGGCGACGATGTTCGTACACGGCTTCGGCAGGCCGATCGGCCGCGCCACCGACGTCGCGTTCGCGCCCGATGGTCGCCTCTTCATCGCCGACGACACGTCCGGCAAGATCTACTGGGTCGCGCCGACGACGCTCGCCAAGCCGAACTGACCGCATCGTGAAGTTCGTCGTAGCAACGCAGGACTACGTCGGGCTGGGATTCGCAGTGCGACTGCGCGACGAGGGCCACGAGGTCGTCCTCGCGTACCATCCGCGCGCCGAGGACCTCGTGGAGGGACGGCGCGCGGCCTACGAGCTCGTCGGGCAAGGCCTGGTCGACAAGGCTCCGCTCACCGAGCTCCTCGCGCGCCGCGAGACGATGCGCGACGCGTACTGGATCTGGGACTTCAACCACTCCGTCGAAGAGAACGAGCTGCTGCGCAAGGAGGGCTTCAAGGTGTTCGGCGGCGGCCGTCACGCCGACACGATGGAGCACGATCGCGCGAAGTGCCTCGAGCTCGTCGAGCGCTACGGTCTGCAATCACCGCCGGCCAGGCGCTTCGAACAACCCGCCGAGGCCATCGCGTTCTTGAACGACAATCGCCACACCGCCTTCGTCTACAAGCCCGACGAGGGCGCGAGCTACGAGACGTTCGTGCCCGAAGCCGAAGACGCGGTCGACGCAAACCAAGAGCTGCGCATCCACCTCTCCACGAGCACGCACGAAGGCGCATTCATTCTCCAGGAGCGCAAGGAAGGCATCGAGACCAACGCCGAGGTCTGGTTCCAGAACGGCGAGCCGGTGTTCTCGTTCATGGCCATCGAGTGCAAGAAGAAGTGCGCGCTCGATCTCGGGCACATCGTCGGCTGCGCGTTCAACTACGCGTTCGTCGTTCCTCTCGAGTGCCGCGCCGTGCAGGAGGTCATGGGCCGCCTGTTCCCTGCGTATCGCGAGATGAAGTACACGGGCTTCGCGGACGCGAACTTCATCGCTGCGAAGGACGGGATCTGGTTCCTCGAGAAGTGCGAGCGCTTTGGTTACAACTCGCATCCCAACCTGTTCTGGACGCTCTCGCGCAAAGGCATGGGCGAGGTCATCGCGAGCCTCGTCGACGGACGCTTCACGCCGGACTTCGCCGAGGGCTTCGGCGCCTCACTGCTCATGTCGACGAAGGAGGGCGTGCCGGGCGGACACGCCATCCAGTTCCCGGAGAAGCTCCTCGGCGATCTCTTCTTCTGGGACGTCTACAAGAAGGACGATCTCTATCGGATCGCCGGCTACGACGCGGACGGCTACGTGCTGCTCGTCAACGCGCACGGCTTCACGATGGAAGCGGCATGGGAGTCGGTGCTCGAGAAGGCGGCGCAGATCCGCTTTCCGTATCGGCACTATCGGGCTGACGGCGATCAGACGAACTACCCGACGTCGCCGATTCGTCGTTACGAGGCGCTCAAGGCGATGGGCTTCATCTGAGGCAGCCGTTGAGACTCGACGAAGACGACCTCGACGATCGAGGAGCTCCTGGTGCACGCGCGATCCAATTTGTATGACGAGGATCGCTTCGCCGACAGGGAGCGGCTGGCGAGCGCTTGCGTGTGCCGCAGCTCGCCGAACGAATACGCTGGGTGAAGTTGCTCGTTGCGGAGAACGAAGCGCCAACGAGCCGCTGATCCGCGCGTCGCACGCTGGGGGCACACGGCCGCGCATGGCTTTCGACGATCCACGCGCTTCACATCCGCTCGCGACGGAAGCTCGATTCCATGCATTCCGCACGCGAGAAAGCAGCGGCGGATCTCCAGATCATTGGTAGACCCTTCACATGGGACGACTGACTACCTTCGGTGTCGCGATCACCACCACGCTCACGCTCGTTCTCCTCGCGCCCGTCGGCTGCGGCTCGACCGATGACGGCAGTGGATTCGGAAATGGAACGAGCGGCGGAAGCTCCGGCGGTGCCGGCACGTCCGGTGGCACCGGCTTCGGCGCGCCCGAAGGCGGCGCGGGGCCCGGCTCGGTCGTCACGCCGACGTCGGCATGCGCCACCTCGAATGCAGGCGCTGCGCTCCTCGGCGCGAACCTCGTGTTCATGGTCGATCGCTCCGGCAGCATGCAGGACAACCAGAAGTGGCCGTCGGCGGTGGCAGCGCTGAAGGCATTCTTCTCTGACCCGTCGTCGAAGGGCCTCAACGCTTCGATTCAGTTCTTCTCGCAGCCCGACGACTGCAACGTCGCGAGCTACGCGACGCCCGACGCGCCGATGCGCGCGCTCCCGGATGCGCTCGCGTTCAGCACGCGCCTCGACGCGACCAGCCCGAACGGCGGTACGCCGACGCTCCCCGCGATGCAGGGCGCCATTCAGTACGCACAGCAGGTGAAGGCGACGATCACGAACGGTGAGAAGGTCGTCATCGTCCTCGTCACCGACGGCGATCCCAACGGCTGCAACTCGGATCCGAACAACGTCGCGGCTGCCGCGGCCACCGTCGCTGCGACGATCCCCACCTACGTCATCGGCGTCGGTCCGGATGCGACCAAGCTCAACACCATCGCGACGGGTGGCGGCACCGCGCCGGCGATCATCGTCGACACCAACAACCCCGCGCAGATCACCGCCGATCTCCAGAAGGCCATCGGCGCGATCAAGAAGGCGTCGCTCGGCTGCAGCTACGGTCTCCCGCCGCCGCCCGCCGGCAAGACGCTCGACATCGGCGCCGTGAACGTCAACTACACGCCCGGCGGAGGCACGCTCACCACGCTGCCGTACAGCGCCGATTGCTCGAACGCGAACGGCTGGCACTACGACTCGGCGGTCGCACCGACGCAGATCGTGATGTGCGCGTCGAGCTGCAGCACGCTCCAGGCCGACAAGAGCGGCGGCGCCATCGACATCGTCTTCGGCTGCGCCACATTGGGCGAAGCCCCGCATTAGGCTAGCTAGTACGGCGACACAGAGGAATGGAACGGTCGCGGGTAGCGACCGCGGAACGTCCCCGCGCCGAGCACGTCGCTGACCGAAGCTCACGTGAGCGCGGCGAGCGCCCCGCGCAGAACGTCCTGCAGGTCCAGCGCATCACCGTTCGCGACGCGACGCTGCGAGACGTGATCCA
>JAXDMI010000856.1:0-4745 GCA_034666145.1 Myxococcales bacterium
AGTCGTGCGCGTGCCCGAACGGCGGCTCGCTCGGCTATGCCGCGGAATCGAACGCGGACGGTGCGGCGATCAAGGTGTCGTTCGATGCGTGCGGCTTCGAGGACGGCTGGGCGTTCGACGGCAAGGCAGTGCTCCTCGCGAGCAGGAAGAGCCTGCTCGGAACGCCCGCCGCGCCGTCCGCCGCGCCCTCGGCGGCGCCGTCTTCGGACACCACCGGCACAGGCGCTGCGGGGACCGCGTTCGGAAGCGAGTATGTCTCGATCCTCATTGCCGCCAAGGGCGTTGCGTCGCAAGGTCCGAACCGGCTGCAGCTCGAGTTCGCGCTGGTCGCCGAAGCGCACTACGCGTTCCTCGCGGTGCAGGTCGCCGACGGCAAGGTGGTCATCGGCGTGAGCGACGACGGCCACGCCATCGTCAAATCGAAGGAAGGCACGTGGACGTGCAACACCGTCGCGAACGGCTGGACCTGCACGTCGGACGCCGGCAAGTCGATGACCGTCACCGAGGAAGCGTCGAGCGACCCGTCGCCCGATCCGAGCCAACAACCGACGGCTTCGGTCGGCCCCTGATCGCGAAACCTAGTATTTTTCCGGCACGAAGTGCTGATCCGACTCGGGCGGCCGCTTGTAGTGCTTCCCCTTCGGCAGGCGTGGAAGCTTGATCGGCTTGGGCGTGAGGTCCTTGTACGGGACGGACGAGAGGAGGTGCGCGATGCAGTTGAGTCGCGCCTTCCTCTTCTCGTCCGCCGGCACCACCCACCAGCGTGACTCGCTCGTGTCGGTCTTCGCGAACATCTCGTCCTTGGCCTTCGAGTAATCGACCCACCGCGCGCGTGACTGGAGATCCATCGGGCTCAGCTTCCAGCGCTTCTCCGGGTTCTCCATGCGATCGCGGAATCGCTTCTCCTGCTCGTCGTCGCTCACCGAGAACCAGTACTTGACGACGATGATCCCGGAGCGGATCAGCATGCGCTCGAATTCGGGCGCGGCGCGGAAGAACTCCTCGAGCTCGCCGTCGGTGCAGAACCCCATGACGCGTTCGACGCCGGCGCGGTTGTACCAGCTGCGATCGAAGAGAACGATCTCGCCCGCTGACGGCAGCTCGGCGACGTAGCGCTGGAAGTACCACTGCGTCTTCTCGGTGCTCGTCGGCGTCGCGAGCGCGGCGATGCGACACACGCGCGGGTTGAGACACCCCGAGATGCGCTTGATCACGCCGCCCTTACCGGCCGCATCGCGCCCCTCGAAGATCACCACCAGCCGGAGGCCCTTCACGCGGACCCACTCCTGGAGCTTCACGAGCTCCTTCTGCATGCGTTGGAGCTCCGCCTCGTACTTCTTCTTGGTGAGCCGATTGGGATCGAAGTCGTCGCCCTTGCTCTTGTGACGCTTGTCGCCCTTCGCGTCGGCCTTCGCGCTCTTTTTCGCCATGCTCGATCACTGTCGCATTGGACGAGGCACGGCGACATGCGATCTGGTGCCTTAGCGAGCTTTGGGTAGCGGCAGCGCCTTGTCGAAGTAGTCGGCCCACGCGTCGTGCCCCCAGTCGAACGAGGCCACGGTCACGCGCTCGTCGGTGATGTGCACGACCGCGAACGTTTGCGCGCCGTCCTTCACGGCGCCGGGCTTGAAGACGTCGAACCCGTGCCACGTGTAGTGATCGGTCGCGTGATGATGGCCATGGAAGATCGCGGCGACGTTGCGACCGTCGAGGAGCTTCGCGAGGCGATCCTTGAACGTGCCTTCGGCGAACCAGTTGCCCGTCGACCACGGCCCCAACAGCGCGAGATGGAAATACACGACGAGCGGGGCGTCGCGATCGACGCGCGCGAGATCGCTCTCGAGGAACTTCAGGCCCTCGTCGTCGGGCGCCTCGCCGAGCGCGATGAGATGCACGCCGTCCCAGTCCCACGCATAGAAGCGCCCGCCGCCGTGACGTGCGCTCACCTGCTGCTCGACCCACGGACCGGACACGCGGTCGTGATTGCCGATCACCTCGAACACGGGAAGGCCAACCTTGCCCTCCTTGCCGGTGAGGCCGTACGTGGCGACGAATGGCTGCCACTCCTCGACGCGTCCCCACTCGGTGAGATCGCCGGTGACGATCAGGCCGCGGGGCAGCGCCACCACGCCGCCCACATACGACGGGTATTCACGGCCTGCGATGTGATTGAGCCTCGGGACGAGCACGTCGTGCGCGGCCTCGATGCCGCCGAACCCGAAGTGCGTATCGGAGATCGCGAGGAACGTGACGTCGCTGCTCGGCCTGCGCGGGCGTGCGGGCACCGGAGGCGAGGAGTAGGTCGCCGTCGTCGATGAAGTGAGCCAGCCGATCTCCCGCGCCGTGACCGGACCGATTGCGACCTGGTCGAAGCTGTCGGGCACTTTCTCCTCGGTCGCAGAGAGCGGGCGATTGCGCGCCATGATCTCGGCGTAGCGCTGGGGGAAGACCGGCACGCGATCCGGCTCGGCGAGACCGAGCGGCACGATGGTCCGCCCGTTGGCGTCGTATTTGTCGGTGGCTCCGAGCGTGTGCATCAGCTCGTGCGCTACGACGACGAGCGGGAGATGCGCGCCCTCGGCATCGGTGTCGAGCTCCACCTCCACGACGCCGACGCGTCCGCCTTGCTCGCTGCGTCCTTCGGCAAGCGTCACCTCGGCCTGCCGCGGACGGCGCAGCGCGACGTAGATGCGCACGTCGTAGAGCGATGCGTCGACGCCGGCGCGCTTGTCCACGTCATCGACGTACGAGCCGAGCGCATAGGCGTATTTCGCGAGATCGATCGGTCCGTCGCCGGGCGGCGCGGGCGGCGGCGCGGTCCCGTCGATGGGATCCTTCAGCTCGAACCGAAACGGATGCGGTGCGCCTGGCCTGTAGCGCGCGAGCTCCGCGGAGAGCCGGTCCTCGAGCGCGGGGAGCTGCTTGCGGAGCGCGGCGATGGCGACGTCGTCGATCGGCTCGAGACGCACGAGCAGGATCGCGACGGTGAGGGTGTGATCCCACTCGTTGCGCGCGCGCCGGCTGCGAACGTCGCGCCACGCCCAGAGCAATACGCCCACGAGGATCGCGAGCAGCACGCCGACGCGAATGTAGAAGAAGCGTCGCGAGCGCGGCTTCGGGGCGCCCTGGCCGCCGTCGCGCTGGTCGCCTTGGTCGACGCCTTGATCGGGAATGCGGTCGGGTGTGCTCACGAGCACCTTCGACGCTAGCGACCGGCGGGCCGATCTCCAATCCCCATGGACCCGCGTGCGCTCCGAGCCTTGGATCGTGCGCTGCCGTAGGCCCGGAAATCACCCATCGTGAGCTCAGCGTCCAAGACTCTTCCGCCTGCACCATCAAAGGGCGCATGAAGTGGCGTCAAGCAGCAGCGGTCGTGATGACCGTGAGCGTCGGTGCAGCGTCGGCCTCCGCGCAGAGCGCGACGAGCTCGTGCATCGACGAGAAGGCCAGGCCATCGTTCACGTGCGCGGGTCCCGGCCCGAAGGAGCTCGACGCCGCCCAGCGCCGCACCGGCGTCGAGCTGCACGCCGTGCAGCCGCCGCCCGTTCGCGCCACCGCGCCCATCAAGCCTCCCGCGCCCACCGCCACCGAAGGACCGCGCGACGATCGCTCGATCCGTCGTGAGGCCCGGAAGCGCGCGCTCCTCGCCGTCGAGGTGCAGCGGATCGAGAGCCTGTTCGCGGGAACGCGCAAGAACGCGTCCGATCGCCATCCGATCGCCAGGCGTCTCGCCGACGGCTACGTGGAGCTCGAGTCGGCGGCGTTCCGCGACAAGACCGAGGCGGAGATGCGCCGCGATGGCCTCCGCACGAAGAACCCGCAGGCCGCGGGCCTCGAGCAGACGCAGGCCAACGAGGCGGACCGCGTCATGAAGGCCGCGCGCAAGCGCGCCATCGAGGTCTACACGCTCCTTGCCACCGACTACCCGACGCATCCGCTTCTCGATGAGATCCTCTATTACCTCGCGTACGAGTACGAGCAGGCCGGCGATCTCAAGAACGCGCGGACCGTCTATTACGAGCTCATCCAGAAAGCGCCGACATCCAAATACGTGCCGAATGCCTATCTCGCGTTCGGCGAGCTGTTCTTCAACGAGGCGCAGGGCGATCCGGCGAAATGGGACCTCGCTGCGCAGGCCTATACCGAGGTCGTGAAGTACCCGCCGCCCGCCAACAAGGCATTCGGCTACGCCTGGTACAAGATGGCTTACGTCTTCTGGAACAAGGGCGAGCTCGACAAGTCGCTCAACGCGTTCAAGAAGACCATCGAATACGGCGTAGGAAATCCCACCGTGCCCGGCGCAGCGAAGCTCGCCGACAGCGCTCGTCGTGACGTCATTCCCGTCTACGCGCTGAAGGGCGACCCCGAGAGAGCATATGCGTTCCTGCACGGCATCTCCGGCGACACGACCGGCGTGAACGAGAAGACGTTCAAGATGCTCGACGATCTCGGCAACAACTACATCGATACCGGTCATTACCCGGAAGGGATCGTCGTTTATCGTGATTTGATGTCTCGCGACAAGGGCGGGCGAGTATGTGGCTATCAAGCGCACATTACCGACGCCACGATGGCCATGAAGTCCGCCGACAAGCTGGCCATCAAGGCCGAGCTGGAGAAGCAGCTCGAAGTGGCCGCCGCCTTCAGGTCGTCGAGCTACGACAAGGAGTCGAAGCAGGTCTGCGCGAATCGCACCGCGGCGCTCGTCACCGAGACCGCGATGGCGTGGCACCTCGAGGCGGTCG
>JAXDMI010000857.1:0-4029 GCA_034666145.1 Myxococcales bacterium
CGATGAAGAACGCCAACGGCACCCCCGCCCTCGTGGCAGACGACGAGAAGATCGACGCGATGCCCGTGGGCGCGACGTACGCGCTGCCGCTCCGCGTCGAGATGGGCAAGGTCACGCCGCCCGACGAGCACCACAACCTCCTCATCGAGGTGTATTTCCGGCGCCTCGATCACATCCCGCGCGCCATGACCATGTTCGTGCACCTCGAGCGTCGCAAGGACCTGCCGCCCGTCCCGAAGGACAAAGAGGACTTCTACAACGCCGATCACCAGGTGGTGGGCGGGAGCTTCTATCTCTCCGACGCGCCCGAGGGTCGCCTCGTCCACGATGCCTTCGGTGCGCACGTCGAGAAGGCCGGCAGCGGCACGTGGGACGTCTGGGTGGCCTTCGGCGACGTCTCCGGTCAGAAGGGCCGCTCGCGTGTGGTCGAGCCCGGCAAGGCGACCGTGAGCAGCGATCGCGTGCGCGTCGGCACGTTCGTGATCCCGTGATGAGCTCTGGTAGGCTCGCGGGCACGTCTCGATGACCGCGCCGCGTTCGCCCCATGCCCGCCGCCTTCGCTGGGTGGCGCTCGTCGCGTTCGCGCTGCTCACGAGCCTCTACGCGTGGTGGCCGGTCCTCGCCGCGTATCCGAACACGCAAGGCGGCGACGGTCCGGTCTTCCACAAGGCGCTCGAGGCCGAGCACGCGAGCATCGCGCGCTACCACGAGCTGCCGATGTGGAACCCGTACGAATGCGGCGGCCTCCCGCTCTGGGACAACCCGCAGGGACCGGCGGGCGCGCCGCTCGTCCTCCTCATGTTCGTCACGGACACGACGAAGACGATCATGGCCTGGTACGTCCTCCACTCGGCGGCGGGCTTTCTCTGCATGTGGATCCTCGCGCGAAAGGATCTCGGGCTCTCGCGTCCGGCATCGGTGCTCGCGGCGCTCGCGTGGGCGTACTCCGGGTTCCACCAGCAGCACTACGCGGGCGGACACTTCGTGTTCGTGCCGTTCTTGTACATGCCGCTCGCCCTCTATCTATGGAGACGCGCGGAGCACGACCTCCGCGCCGCGGGCGGGCTCGCGATCCTGGTGGCGTGGATGTTCCACGAAGGCGCGGTGTATCCGCTGCCGCATCTCGCGCTCTTGCTCGGAGCCGAGACGTTGATGCGGCTATGGCCGATCAAGCGCCTCAAGAACATCCTGCGCGCGGCGGCAGTGGTCGGCGTGCTCGCGTTCCTCCTCGCGGCGAGCCGCATGCTGCCCGTCGCGGATCAGCTGCGCGCGCACGTGCGCCCCATCGGCGTCGAGACCGACTCGCTGCAGTGGGAGACGTTGAAGGCCATGTTCTTGGACCGCACGCATTCGCGTGGCGTTCCGGGTCAGACGTACGTGTGGCCGGAGTACGGAACGTACTTCGGACCGCTGCTCGTGGTCATCGCCATCGCCGGCATGGCGGCGGGTGGGCTCGAGACGTTCTGGCTGTTCGCGCTCATGCTCTTCTGCGGCGCGCTCATGTGGGGACACGGCCATCGCTTCGCGCCGTGGCACATGCTCAAGGGCCACGTCTTCCCCTTCAAGGAGATGCGGGTCCCTTCGCGCTTTCGCGTCGAGGTGTCGATGTTCCTCGCGGCGTTCATCGGCATCGCCGCCGACAAGCTGCCCGAGCGCTTCGCGAAGCTCCCGCGCATCGGAACGCAGCGCCTCGGCAAGACCGTGCGCGGGCTCGTGCTCATGATCGGTCTCGTGGGCGTCGGTGACATGCTGGGCGTCGGCATCGACTGGTTCCGCGTGACCTTCTACAACCCGCCGGCCGCGAAGGTGGTGCCGTCCGACCACCTCTATCTCGGTGGACCGGGCCTCGCGGGGAACATGATCGATCAGCCGGCCCAGAACCGCGGGCGTATCGCGTGCTGGGAAGAATGGGGCTGGAACCAGGGCGCCGCGCTCTGGGAAGGCGACGTTCCGCAGGCGAAGCCCAACGACGACGGCGTGGTCGTGAACCAGGTCTCGCGCACGCAGAACACCTTCACCATCGACGTCGACGCGACGCGCCCGAGCACGGTGCTGGTGAACTCGACGTACGACAAGCAGTGGCGCACCGACGCGGGGCAGCTCCGCAACCTCGACAACCTGCTCGTGGTCGACGTGCCGCCCGGTCATTCCGTCGTGCACCTTCGCTACCTGCCGCGGCTGTTCTGGCCGGGCGTCTTCCTCACGCTGCTCGGCATCGCCGCGACGTCGGCGCTGTTCTGGTACGTAGGACGTCAGCGTCGCGAGCGCGACCGCAGCTCGAGCGCGACGGCCCAAGCGCTCAGCGATTCGAGCGCCACGAGGTAAGGATCACGCGTGCAGCTGTCCTCGCGGATGGCCTTCGCGCGCGCCTCGTCCCTCACTGTGTCGCCGAGGCGACCGGCAATGCGGTCGAGATCGCCGAGCCGATACGACACGCACGGACGACGCGGGCCGTAGCGCTCGGCGTCCTCGCGACCGAGCGTGATGCGGTCACGTCCGGTGGGCTCCCAGTACGAGGCGAGGCCGGCCACCGAGGGGTGCAGCGCCAGCACCGTCGTGTTGTCCTCGGGCCGCGTGAAGGCCGGGTAGGTGCCCACCACCGCTGCCACGACGAGGCACACGAGCCGGAACGCGAACGTCTTCGGGCCTTCGCCGTCGCGCAAGAGAACGGCGATCGCCACTGCGACGAACATCGCGAAGCAGACGAGGTACCACGGCGTCGCCGACATCCAGCCGAACCACTCGCCGATGTGATGCGGAACGAAGCCGAGATACGTGGCGGGCAGAGCGAACTGCGTGAGCGGACGCGGGAGCGCCTCGGGCAACGTGTCGTAGACGAGGCCGACGACGCCGATGCTGAGGACGCCGGCGATCGCGAGCCCGCCGGCGATGCCGCGTGCCATCGCGCGCCAGGCCCGTCCGCGCCGCGCGAGCGTCTGCAGCACGAGCGCAGCCGCGAAGGCGGCGGTGGGAGGCGCGCCGGCGAGGTAACGCGGGCCCACCGTCCAACCGCCGCGCCACTCCACGATGCCGGCCGCGACGCCGAACATCGACACGAGGACGAGCGTGAGGACGAGCCCGGCCACGCGCTGCGAGCGACGCACGAGCGGCGTGCCGCGCGCGAGGAGGAGCATGCACGGCAAGACGACGAGCGCGAACCACATGAACGGGCTCATCGAGAAGAAGCCGAAGCCGATGTCCATGGAGAGCGACTTGAGGGCGTCCATGGCCGGTAGCTGCACACCGAACAGCCCTTTTTGATGGGCCGCGGCGAACGAAGCCGTCTCCAGTACCTGGTGCCCGGGCTTCAGCGGATCGCCGTACGCGCGCCACTGGAAGTGCGCGACGATCGCCGCGGGAATGAGCCCGCCCAGCGCGAGCGCGAGGATCTGCGTAGGCCGGCGGAAGATGACGACGCCGAAGATCGAGAGCACCACCGCGACGAAGAGCGCGTGGTACTCGAAGGCCACGCAGGCGCCGGCGAGGAAGCCGACCAGGAACGCGTGCGTCCATTTTCGCGCGCGCGCGTCGCGCGGGTGCTCGCGCATCGCGCGCTCGGTGATGGCGAAGCAGAGGAACGCCGCGCACGCGTAGAGCGTGTGGCTCGCATAGATCTGGCTGTACGCGAGGTAGTTCGTGCCGAGGCCTGCCGCCGTCACCGTCGCGAGTCGCAGCACGACGTCGGGCACGAAGGTGCGCAGATACCGTTCGAAGAAGATCAGGAACAGGAAGCACGGCAGCTGCACCGTGAAGAGACGAAGCACCCAGGTCGACCGTCGGAGCCAGTCGGTCTTCGCCTCGGCGTTGGATGCGGCATCGGGATGATGGTGCCCGAGCAACGCCTGCACCTTCGAGTAGGCGTAGTAGACCGGCACCCCGAGATACGTCGAGAGCGGCGTCTTCACCATGAAGTAGTGGAGCTTGCCGCCGTCGAACTTCGACGGGACGTGGGCCATGTCATTGACCCAGCCGTAGGTGGCGACCTCTTCGTCGATGGCGAGGGTGCCATCCTCCACGAGTGACATGGTC
>JAXDMI010000858.1:0-4077 GCA_034666145.1 Myxococcales bacterium
CGTGGGCTGTCGCGTACCTCGCTGCCCACCTGATCGGGGTGGCGTTCGCCGATCCCGTACGGCGCGTCGCGGCGATCTGGCCGGCGAGCGGCATCGGTCTGGCCGCGCTCCTCTCCACGCCGCGCCGACGCTGGCCGGTCACCGTCGCCGTGATCGCCGGAGTCGGCTTCGTCGCGAACGTGTTCCTGCAGCGTGCGCTGGCGATGAGCGCCGGATTCCTCGTGGCGAACGTCGCGGAGCTCTTGCTCGGCGCATGGCTCGTGAAGCGCGTATGCCGGCGTGACGTGAGCTTCACGCACGTGGACGAGGTGCTCGCGCTGACCGGCGCCGCCATCGTGGCGAACACGGTGACGGGAGTCCTGGGCGCGGGCTCGCCGTGGCTCTTCGAGCATGCGCCGTTCTGGCCGACGTACTGGACCTGGTGGGGCACGAACGTCCTGGGGACCGTCCTCGTCGCGCCGCTCGCCATCGTGTGGACGCGGCCGCGGGAGCCGGAGCAGCCGTCACGCGTCGTCGAGACCTTGCTCTTCGGCATCGCCTGGTGCGCCGGCGTATGGATGATCACGCATGCGACGACCATCGACGGACCGTTCGCTCCGCGACAGTACATGCTGCTCTGTCTCGTGCCTTGGGCCGCGCTCCGCCTCGGCCTACGCACGGTGACGGCGGCGATGATCGCGCTCGGCGCGGCGGTGAGCTCGGCGGTCGTGTCCGGGACCATCCACCCCGAATTCGCGAACGGGAACCTCGCTGACGCGATGATCGAGATCCAGGTCTACGTCGGCATCGCGACGGTGATGGGTTTGCTGCTCGTCGCACGGACCAGCGAGGCGCGTGTCGCCCGCACGGCGAAGAGCATGAGCGCGGCGCACCTCACGCTCGCCCTGGAGGCAGCGCAGATGGGGACCTGGGAGTGGGACGTCGCGAGCGGTGCCATCCACTGGTCGGATCGCGTCGTGCGCATGTTCGGCGTCGACCCCGGCGGCTTCTCGGGAGGCTTCGAGGACTACGTCGCGCTGATCCATCCCGACGATCGAGTGATCGTCACGGCGGAGATCGAGCGCGCGCTCCAGAGCGGCTCGAGCGACTACGTCGTCGAGCACCGCATCGTGTGGCCGGACGGCGCCGTGCGCTGGCTCGCGTGCCGTGGCCGTGTCGATCGCGACGGGCTCGGCAAGCCGATCCGCATGGCCGGCACGGTCGTCGACATCACGGAGCAGCAGCACGTCGCGGAGCGGCTACGGCAGACGCAGAAGATGGAAGCGATCGGACAGCTCGCCGGAGGCGTGGCCCACGACTTCAACAACATCCTCGCGGCGATCCTGACGCAGGCGGAGGTCGCACGACGCCGTGCCCCGGTGGAGGACCGCCCGCTGCTCGGCGAGATCGTCGCCGCGACGGAGCGCGGCGCGGCGCTCACCCAGCAGCTCCTGGCGTTCGCGCGGCGACAGGTCCTCCAGCCGAAGCCGCTCGATCTGAACCGCGTGGTGTCCGACATCGCGACGATGCTGAGCCGCCTCGTCGGCGACAACATGCGCATGCAGGTCGATCTCTCGAGCTCGCCTCTCATCACGCGCGCCGATGCGGGAATGCTGGGGCAGGTGCTCGTCAACCTCGCGCTCAATTCGCGTGACGCGATGCCCGGCGGCGGCGAGCTCATGATCTCCACGGCCGAGACCGTCGTCGAGAGCGAAGACGGGCGAGGCGCTCCGCCGGGCACCTACGCGATGATCCGCGTCGCAGACACGGGCTGCGGTATCGGGCCCGAGCACCTGGGCCGGCTCTTCGAACCGTTCTTCACCACCAAAGCGCCGGGGAAAGGGACCGGGCTCGGGCTGTCGACGGTGTTCGGCATCGTGAAGCTCCATCGCGGCTTCGTCCGCGTGGCGAGCGAGGTCGGCAAGGGCACGACGTTCGAGATCCTCCTTCCGCCGAGCGACGAGGCGATCGCCGAGCCTTCCGAGCCTCCGGTCATGCCCGAGCCCGCGGGCGAGCGGGAGACGATCCTCCTCGTCGAGGACGACGCCAACCTGCGGAAGACGACGCGCATGCTCCTCGAGATGAGCGGCTACGTCGTCCTCGAGGCGAGCAACGGCGTCGAGGCGCTTCGCGTATGGGACGAGCACGGCAAGAAGATCGGCCTCGTCTTCACGGACATGACGATGCCCGCGGGCCTCGACGGTCGCCAGCTCGTCGCCGAGCTCCGGAAGCGCAGGCCGGGGCTGAAGGCGATCCTCACGAGCGGCTACAACGCCGACCTCGGGGGCCGCGAGATGGACGAATCGGAGCGCTTCTTGATGAAGCCGTGCCCGGTCCCGGAGCTCCTCGAAGCCGTGCGCGGCGCACTGGATTTGTGAGGAGGGCGACGCTCAAGGCACGCAGCAGAACGTCGTCGGCGACGTCGGGGTCATGCTGCCCGTCGGCGTGCCGCCGGTGGGCGGACACGACATGCCGGTCGGCTGCGGCGCCGAGACGAGCATGATGTTCGTCGGATCACCGATCGATCCGCAGGTCGTCACGTTGAGGGGCGTGGAGGAGGCGCATTCCTTCCGGATCATCGCGGGGCACGAGCCCGTGAGATCTCCGCACGTGCACGTCGAGCAGGCGCGGTCGTCCTTCGCGTCGCCGTAGACGACGCGCTTGACGGAGTACACGCCACCGGGACACGCCACGTCTCCCGTCCGGAAGATGCAGGGTCGCGGTTCGAGCGGCGCGCCGGGGAGCGGAACGCAGAGCGCGCCGGCTCCGCACGCCTCCGGCCTCGGCGGCGCGGGCAGCAGGCACGCACGCGTCGCGCGCTTCCAGCCCGCCTTCGGCACGGTCGCCGTGGGCTGAGCGGTGCAGTCGCCCTGCGGGGCGGGCGCAGGCCCGACGCCGTTCGCGAAGGTGCAGTTCGTCTGGACGTTGACGCACGCGCCGACGGAGAGCGTGACCGTGTCGCACTTGGTTCCGCCGCACGTGCTCGAGCCGTAGATGTTGACCGGGAACGTGCTCGGGCACGTGGCGGCGCCGGGCTTGCACGTGCAGCCGCACTGCGCGGCCGGAGCGTCGGGGTCCGCGAACGCCTGGAGCACGTCTACGGTGTAGCTCCCGGCGCATGACGGCGCGGTCCCGGCTCCCGAGGCGAGCGCGGCGGGCCCCTGCCAATCGGGCGGCGGTGCATCCACGCAGGCGCAGGATCCACCGCCGGGGAGCTGGACGACCTGGACATCCGGCGCAGACACCGCATCGGAACAGCCGGCGTCGCACGCGGACGGCGCAGGCGCGGCGGCGTCGCTGTCCCCGCTCAGGCCGTCGACGCTGTAGAGAAGCGAGCAGGCCGACGAGCCGGCGACGAGCGCCACAGCAAGCAGCGCAGAGCTTCGACCACGAGCCATCACCACACGATATCGCAAGGGATGCGGGCGCGCGGCCGATCTGAGCGCGTCCTCGGCGCTCTTCAGAGAGCTCCTTCCGGGCTCGGCGTGCTGCACTCGATCTCAGGGCGTTGCGTCGCTCCTCGGCCCGTAGCCCCTGCCGCGGAGAAATCTCCTGGTACGCAACGCAGGGGATGTGACTGATCGCGGCGGCCGACTCGGAACGGTGTCGGGACATGCGAGAGCTCTGCGCGGGGCTTCGTGCGAGTTGCTGCACGGCCTTGGTGTGGGCGCGGTTCGCTGCGCGGGTCTCACGTCTGGTGGCGCAACGCGCAACGCGCAACGCGCAACGCGCCAAAGGCGAGCTCGTTGCGGTTCGCGGTCGGCACCGCCGGCAACGAAAGTGGTGACGTCGGCGGCGCGCTCTTCCCGATTTTCGCGCAACTTTGGTGTTGACGGGTTTTGCGGCGCGTTGCGCGCCGAGGCACGAGTCGTTTCGTAGCGAGGTCGTCAGGGGGCCTGGTCGCGTTCTGCGCGCCGATCGCGCCCGAGAGATCTCTCGAGGTGATCGCGGCCGCGACGACGCGTAGGCGCCGCGCTCGGAGCGTCGAAAATCACGATGGTAAAGAGGTGACATGCACCGCACCGATCTGGCCGGCCTCACCGATGACGCGCTCGTGTCTCGCCTCTCCACGCTGTGCGCGGAAGGGCATGTGCTGAC
>JAXDMI010000859.1:0-6077 GCA_034666145.1 Myxococcales bacterium
CACGCGCGTGACGTTCCGCGCGCTCTCGCCCGCCAGGATCCGCGCGTATGCGGAGAGCGGCGAAGGCCTCGACAAGGCCGGCGGCTATGCCGTGCAGGGCCTCGGGGCGGGGATCGTCGCGCGCATCGAGGGCTCGTACACCAACGTGGTCGGGCTGCCGGCGTGCGAGCTGCTCATCGCGCTCGAGGGGCTCGGGCTCGCGCCGTGAGCAAGCGCGAGAGGCGCGATCCGTTGGTCGTCGTGCTCGTCGCCCTTGCGACGCGGCTCGGCGTGGTGGCGTGGGCGGCGAGCGCCATCCCGCCGACCGCCGACGGTGAGTACTACCATCGTCTCGCGACGCGCATCGCGAGCGGGGAGGGCTACACGTGGCTGTGGCCCGACGGCGTGGTCACGCACGCGGCGCACTATCCGGTCGGCTACCCGGCGATGATCGCCGCCGCCTATGCGCTGTTCGGCGCGAAGCCGGTGGTCGCGATGCTCGTCAACGCGCTGGTCGGAGCAGCTGGCGCGTGGGCGGCGTTCGATCTGCTCGCGAAGGCGACGTCACGCAAGCTCGCGCTGGCCGGCGGGCTCGCCGTCGCGCTGCATCCCGCGCTCGTGCCGTACACCGCGGCGCTGATGACCGAAGGCGTGACCGCCGCGCTACTGGTGATCGCGACGGCGTTCGCAGAGCGCTCGCACCGCGCCGCGCAGCGCCGCGGAGCCATCGGATGGTTCATGGCGTGCGGCGTGACCATGGGCGTCGCGACGCTCGTGCGCCCGCAGTCGCTCGTGCTCGCGCCGGTGCTGGGCTGGCTCGCGATGCGGTCGAGCGCGACGAGCGGCGCGGTGCGCTCCGGCTCGATGGGGGCGATCCTCGCGACGATGCTCGCGGTCGGCGTGTGTGCACCATGGACGGCGCGCAACTGCGTGCGCATGGAGCGATGCGCGCTGGTCAGCGTCAACGGCGGCTGGAACCTCGCCATCGGCACGCAGACCAACGGCGGCGGCTGGCAGGAGATGGTGGTGCCCGACGCCTGCAAGGAGGTCTTCGCGGAGGCCGCGAAGGACGAGTGCTTCGGACGCGCGGCCCGGGCGACCATCGCGTCCGACCCCTTGCGCTGGCTCGCGCGCGCTCCGGCGAAGCTGCGCGTGACGTTCGACTACTTCGGCGCTGCGCCGTGGTACCTGCACGCCGCGAACCCCGAGCGCTTTCCGTATCGCGCGAAGGTCGTGCTCGGCACGCTCGAGACCCTCGTCTCGCGCCTCCTGCTCGTCGCCGCCCTGGTCACGGCCCGCAAGCTCGACGGACCACGCCGTCTCTCGCGCGAGGCGGTCACAGCCGTCGGTCTGGTCGCGTGCTTCCTCGCGGCGGGAGCCATGGGGTATCTCGCCTGCGCGGTCGCGCTGCTCCTGCTCGGCCCTCGCGAGCTCCTCCGCCTACCGCGCATCGTCCCGATGACGGCCGTGGTCCTCGTCGCCACTGCGGTCATGCACGCCGTCTTCTTCGGTGCCGGTCGCTACGGGCTCGTGGTCGTGCCGTTCGTCACGGCGCTCGCCTTCGTGCGTCCTTTGCCTCCGCCCGCCGCCGCCGACGACGACGCCGACGAAGCTCAGGGGTGACAGCTCTTCCCGAAGCCTTTGCACTCCTTGCCGAGGATCGTGCCGGTGGGACAGATCGTCTTGTTGCCCTGGCGCTTGCTCTTGAAGCCGGGCTCGGTGCAACAGTCTCCAGGGGTTGTCCTGAAGCACTTGGCGTCGTTCGCTGGGTTGCTGGCCGGCGACGGCTTCTCGTTCGTCGCGGCCTTTGACGACACCGGAACCGGGGTCGAGGGCGAATCCTGACCGAGCGGCGCCGGCGACGGGTCGAGCGGACCGGGCGGCAGAGACGCGCTCTCCGGTCCTCGGACGAGCGGCACGTACGTGGTCGGGGGCCGGCGCTCGGGCTCCGCACACGCGCCGATCCGCGAGCTGATCCCGACGAGGAGCAGCGGCCACGCCTTCATCCCCCCCAGGATACACAGCCGCCCCATTGCCTAGCGAGGGAACAGGTGTCACCTTGCCCGCCGTCGATGCCGTACAGGCGATCGCCGGTCGCGAACCAGTCACTTCGATAAGCCGAGAGGCCTCGGGTGACGAAGCGCGGCGGGAGGAAAGTCCGAGCTCCAAAGAGCACGATGCCGGGTAACGCCCGGTCGCGGAAACGCGAAGGAAAGTGCAACAGAGAAAGACCACCTGCCTCCCGTGTCCGGCAACGGCACGAGCGGCAGGCCAGGGTGAAACGGCGGGGTAAGAGCCCACCGCGTCTCCGGTAACGGAGACGGCAAGGCAGACCCCATCGGGAGCAAGGCCACATAAGCGGACGTACGGCGGACCCTCGCAAGAGGGTACGTCGTGGAGGGTGACTCGCTCGAGTCCGCGGGTAGGCTGCTCGAGGCGTCCGGCAACGGGCGCCCTAGAGGAATGACCGCCGCCGCATCGAGGGCGATCTCGAGGCGGAACAGAACTCGGCTTAAGGACGACGTCGACCAGGCGACCCGCGCAAGCGGGTCGTTTGCTTTTGTCCGCTTCGTCCGCCGCCGCGCGGCCGTGGTTCGGCGCGGGTCCATGGATCCCCGGTTCGGCGCTTCGGGTAAGGCAACGGCAGGCGCGGCGCGCGGCGACCAATGACGCTGTGCCGCCGCCCTGGAAAATTCGGCTCCGGCAGCTCCACGACGCGTCGAAGTCCGGTCAAGGTCGACCGGCATTGCGGTTGCACACACTGTGCGACATGGCCTCGTCGCTCTCCTCGACGCTCTCCTGGGTTGGTGCGTACGCGGCGCTCGGCGCCCTCGCGGTGGCCTCGACCACCGGCTGCGCGGTCACGACCGAAGGCGCGTCGACGACGCAAAGCGCCCTCTCGGAGGACTGCGCGAGCCCGACGTTCCTCGCCATCAAGCGCGCCGCGTCCGCCGTCGCTTCGCACGGGAGCTTCGATGCCTCCGTCCAGAACCGCGCGAGCAAGACCGTCGTTCACGAGGGTACCGAGATCTTCGCCACGATGGCCGACCTCATCGCCGGCGCCGAGCAAGAGGTCAATCTCCAGACCTGGCGCTGGGACCCGGGTGCAGGTCCCGAGATCGCGATCCTCGAAGGCATCCGTCGACTCGCCGAACGCCTCGCCTCCGAGGGCAAGCGCGCGAAGCCCGTCGAGGTCCGCCTCCTCCTCAACGTCATCCCGAGCAGCGACAGCCATCTCTTCGAGAAGCTCTCGGCCTCGCTCGAGGCGATGAGGCTCGATTCCACGCGTCTGCACGTGACCGTCGCGCGCTTTGCCGCGAACCTCCTCGGCGCCAACCACGTGAAGGGCCTCGTCGTCGACGGCTCCAAGGTCTTCGTCAGCGGCGCGAACATGTCCTCCGACTTCTACGAGGAGGGCAATCGCTACTGGGACGTCGGCTATCGCTTCGACGGCGCCGTCGCGCGCGGCCTCCGCAAGGACTTCGCGGTTGCGTGGTCGAAGGGCGATGAATGGCGCTGCGGCAGCCGCGGTCTCTCCACCGACGCCGAGTCGCGCGATCGTTGCGACCGCGATCGCGATTTCCCGTGGGCCTCGCTCGGTGCGCTCCCCGCCGTCGACACCTCCGCGAGCGACGCCGCCGTCGCCGACCTCTGCTCGCCGATCCTCGTCGTCGGCCACGAATCGCACGCGCTGCCGTTCCCGACGTCGGACAACGACACCCCGCAAGCGCAGGCCTTCCTCGCTGCCGTCGGCAGCGCCACGCGCGTCATTCGCCTCCAGACGCCGAACCTCAACGAGCCGGCGATGGTCGACGCGATCGTCGCCGCCGTGCGGCGTGGTGTAGAGGTCGACCTCCTGCTCTCGAAGGGACACGAGCAGAGCGGCGAGTCGCTGCCGGGCCGCGGCGGACCCAACGACGCCATCGTGAAGAAGATGATGGACACGCTGGGCGCCTCCGCCTGCAAGGGCCTCGTCGTGCGGTGGTTCTCGCGCGACGGTCGAGCTCCGGTCGAGTCGAAGGGCGCGCCCTCGAGCCACGTGAAGTTCCTGTCGATCGACGATCAGGTCACGATCATGGGCAGCGCGAACCAGGACGTGCAGAGCTGGCGCAACTCGCGCGAGGTCAACGTCGTGGTCGACGGCGCCGATCTCGCGACGACGTACCGCGATGCGGTCTTCGCACCGGTCTGGGCCCGCGCGATCGACGCCGCCACGACCTGCCGTTAGAGGGCCGCGAGCACGCACGGCTGTGCTCCCGATTGCGGGGGTTTCCCGCGGTGTTGTGCTAAGTGGACCGACGGAATGACGACTTCAGCACGAGACCATCTGCCCGCGCTCACAGCCCTGCTCGACGAGCGAATCGCCGTGCTCGACGGCGCGATGGGCACGATGATTCAGCGCGCCAAGCTCAGCGAGGCCGACTTCCGCGGCGAGCGCTTCAAGGATCACTGGAAGGACCTGCAGGGCAACAACGATCTCCTCTGCATCACGCGTCCCGACGTCATCCGCGGGATCCACGAACAGTACTTCGAGGCCGGCTCGAACATCGTCGAGACCAACACCTTCAACGCGACCGTCATCAACCAGTCCGAGTACGGCCTCGACGACATCGCCTACGACATGAACGTCGCCGCCGCGAAGGTGGCCTGCGAGGCACGCGACATCTGGCGCAACCGCGACCCGAAGCGTCCGCGCTTCGTCGCCGGCGCGATGGGCCCGCTCGCCAAGTCGCTCTCGTTCTCGCCCAAGGTCGACGACGCGTCGTTCCGCACCGTCACGTTCGATCAGGTCAAGGACGCGTACAAGGAGCAGGTCCGCGGCCTCCTCGACGGCGGCGTCGACATCCTCCTCCCCGAGACGGCGTTCGACACGCTCAACATGAAGGCGGCCATCGTCGCCATCGACGAGGTCTTCCGCGAGGGCGGTCGCATCGTCCCCGTCATGCTCTCGATGACCGTGGTCGACAAGAGCGGTCGCAACCTCTCCGGACAGCTCGTCGACGCCTGGTACACGAGCATCGAGCACGCGCATCCGCTGTCGGTCGGCATCAACTGCTCGCTGGGCGGCAACGACATCCGCCCGTACGTCGAGGAGCTCTCGGGTCTCGCGCCCGAGCTGATCAGCTGTTACCCGAACGCCGGCCTCCCCAACCCGCTCGGCGAGTTCGACGAGACGCCGGAGATCACCGCGAAGCTCCTGCGCGGCATGGCCGAAGAAGGCCTCCTCAACTTCGCGGGCGGCTGCTGCGGCACCACCCCCGATCACATCCGCGCCATCGCGCGCGCCATGGAAGGCGTGAAGCCGCGGAAGCCCCCGCCGCCGCCGCGCCCGCGCGTCACGCGCTTCAGCGGCCTCGAGATGCTGACGATAAGGCCCGACGCCAACTTCCAGATGATCGGGGAGCGCACCAACGTCACGGGCAGCGCCAAGTTCATGGAGCTCGTGAAGCGGGGCGACTACCAGACCGGATCGCAGGTCGCGCTCGAGCAGGTGAAGAGCGGCGCCAACATCGTCGACGTCAACATGGACGAGGGCATGCTCGACGGCGCCGCCGCCATGACCACGTTCCTCAACATCATCGCCACCGAGCCCGAGATCGCTCGCGTGCCGGTGATGATCGACTCGTCGAAGTTCGAGGTCATCCTCGCGGGCCTGAAGTGCGTGCAGGGCAAGGCCATCGTCAACTCGATCAGCCTGAAAGAAGGCGAGGCCGATTTCCTCGAGAAGGCCGCCATCGTGCGTCGTTTCGGCGCCGGCGTCGTCGTCATGGCCTTCGACGAGCAGGGCCAGGCCGACAACACGGAGCGCCGCGTCGAGATCTGCAGGCGCGCCTACGAGCTCCTCACCGAGAAGGCCGGCTTCGATCCGAGCGACATCATCTTCGACCCGAACGTCCTCGCGATCGCGACGGGCCTCGAGGAGCACGCCGAGTACGCGAAGAGCTTCATCGAGTCGCTCCCGCTCATCAAAGAAGCGTGCCCTGGGGTGAAGACCAGCGGCGGCATCTCGAACCTGTCGTTCGCCTTCCGCGGCAACAACGTGGTTCGCGAGGCGATGAACTCCGCGTTCCTCTATCACGCGATCAAGGCGGGCCTCG
>JAXDMI010000860.1:0-4249 GCA_034666145.1 Myxococcales bacterium
AGGGAGTATGCCGATTACCGCATACTCCTCAGGGAGTACGAATCGGGCGCCGCCGTAGGGTGTTATTCAATCCACTTGCCGCTGCGGCGTGGATTCAATTCGATACAGGCGACCGAACCCCCGATTAACGGCCACGTCTTCGCCGTTCGGTAGCCCTCGCGGCGCCGGATCACGACGTCGAGTGTATCGATTCCGATGCACGCCACGAACGCCGTGCTCCCGTGCCACCTCGCAAATTGCGAGGTGGATGCAGAATGGACCACGGCGTGCTTGAGGCAGCGGAACCGTGTGGCTCGCGCCTGACCGCGCAGAGCATCGTTCGACCCTTCCGGAAGGAGCATCATGCCGAAGCTACGTACCGTCTCGCTGCCGCTTGTTGTCGCAGGTGCTCTCGCCCTCGCGGCGGGCTGTTCGACGGAGGGCGCCGCCAACAACGATCCGACGGCTCAGACGTCAGCGTCGGCGCTGAAGCACCATCGCGGTACCGCGCAGCGCGTGCTCCTGCTGAGCATCGACGGCTTCCATCAGTTCGACCTCTCGAACTACGTCGCTTCGCATCCCACGTCGGCGCTTGCACGGTTCGCGGCGCGCGGCGCGGAGTACACCGAGACCACGTCGTCGCGTCCTTCGGACTCGTTCCCGGGCACGCTCGCGATGACGACCGGCGGATCGCCCGCGTCGACGGGGATCTTCTACGACGTGTCGTGGGACGACAACCTCTCGCCCGCGGGTGACACGGCGTGTGCGACGCGCGGAGCGATCGCGGCCTACGACGGGCAGGCGAACTTCGACGACACGCTCGTCGTGACCTCGATCAACCCGGCGCTCCTTCCGCGCGATCCCGCACACGGTTGCGCGCCCGTTTACCCGCACAGCTACCTCAAGGTGAACACCATCTTCGAGGTCATCAAGGCCGGTGGCCTGCGGACCGCGGTCTCGGACAAACACCCCACCTACGAGATCCTGAACGGCCCCTCGGGCACCGGCGTCGACGATCTCTTCACGCCCGAGAACGATGCGAACGGCGCGAAGAAAGACATCGCCAAGATGGAGGCCTACGACGAGACGAAGGTCCAGGCGGTGCTCAACCAGATCGACGGCTACGACCACACGCGCACGACGCATGTCGGCGTGCCCGGCATCATCATGATGAACTTCCAGGCCGCGAACATCGGCGAGAAGGTCGGTGGCTACGCCGATGCCATCGGCACGCCCAGCGCCGGTCTGGCCGGCGCGTTCGACTACGTCGACGGCGCATTGAACCGCATCTTCAACGAGCTCGACGCGCAAGGCCTGACGTCCTCGACGCTCGTCGTCGTCACCGCCAAGCACGGAGACTCGCCCGTCGATCTCGCATCGCGCCGCGCGATCGATCCGGCGGCCGTGGACGCGGTCGTCAACAGCGTCCAGCCCGGCCTCCTGGCGCTCAACACGCCGGACACGATCGAGCTCCTCTGGCTCAAGGACCACAGCAAGGCCGGCGCCGTCGCGGCTGCCCTCCAGGCGAACGCGGCAGCGCTCGGCGTCGAGACCGTCTACTGGGGGAGCACGCTCGCCAACGCCTTCGACAAAACGCTCGCGTCTTCGTCGAACCGTCGGCCCGACCTGATCATCCAGCCGGTGCCGGGCGTCATCTACACGACGTCGGGCGTCTCCGCGAAGAAGGTCGAGCACGGCGGCTTCTCCGCCGAGAACACCCACGTGCCTCTCATCATCGCCGGCCCGCACGTCACGCCCGGTACCGTCACTCGAGCGGTCGATCTACGGCAGGTCGCGCCGACCATCCTCGAGGCGCTCGGCCTCGAGCCGAAGGCCCTACAAGCGGTGCGCTCGGAGCACACCAAGACCCTTCCGAAGGTCGAGGACCACGATCATTGCGATGACGAGGACGTCAGCCGCGACGACGACTGATCGAGGCGACCGCGTCGTGAACGACCGCCGAAAACGCTGAACGCAATCGACGCCCCGACCTCGGCGAGAGCCCGATGTCGGGGCGTTCGTTTTGGGTTTGCCTGCATATCTCGATCGAGATAACGTACTCCCTGCGGGGTATATCCATACTCCCACGGGGGTATGTATCGAATTCGATACGCCACTCTTTTTTCGAGCCCAGGGTCAGTTGATCCTATTCTCCGACTTCGCAGTTTCGCCCTTGGTTAGAGGAGATTGTTAATGTCGAATTCGAGAAAAGCGGGAGTGCTGCGTACTGGGATGTTGCTCGTGGGCATGTCCGCCGCAGGCTTGTTGGCGGGCGCCTGCTCGCTCCTGCTCTCGAAGGAGGCTCTCACGTGCGCCACGAACGCCGACTGCGCGAAGTACCCAGGCACCACGTGCGACCTCGCGGCTCTCGAGTGCCGCGCCGGTAGCTCGCTCGACGGGAGCACCGGCGCCGACGTCGACGTGCCCGATGCAGACTCCGGTCCTCCGGACGTGGTCGTTCCGTTCGACGGTTCCGACCCGTGTCTGAACCCGAACAAGCCGCTCGAGGAGCTGAAGGGCGACATCAATACGAACCTCACGCTCAGCTGCGAGAAGGACTACCTGATCGTCGGCCGCGTCGCGGTCGTCCCGCCGTTCACCGCGACCATCGCAGCGGGTACCACGCTCTACGGCGACACACGGGTCGACGTGACGACGAACAGCCTCGGCACGCTGGTGGTTCCGCCCGGGTCGCGCATCGTCGCGACCGGAACCGCGGACAAGCCTGTCGTCTTCACGAGCGCCAAGAAGCTCGGCGCGATGTACGCCGTGGACGGCGGCACCACCGTCGGCTCGGGCGACTGGGGCGGCATCTTCGTCTTCGGCGAGGCGCCCGTGAACACGCCGGACGGCACATCGACGAAGCCGTCGCTCGCGCCGTGGGGATCGTTCGGCGGCAACAAGCCGAGCAACGACAGCGGACGTCTCGAGTACGTACGCATCGAGTACGCAGGCGCCAAGCTGCCCGACGGTCAGGACGGAACGTCACTCGACCTCGGCGGCGTCGGCGATCAGACGGTCATCGATCACGTCCAAGTGCGCTTCTCGGCGAACGACTGCTTCGAAGTGCTCGGCGGTAAGGTCAACCTGAAGCACATCCTGTGTCAGTACCCGAGCGACGACGGCATCGCGTGGGAGAACGGCTGGACCGGCAAGGTGCAGTTCGTCGTCGTGCAGGGAAGGCCCGGCGTCGACGACACCGCGAACGGCCTACAAGGTCGGAGCGGCGCCCCGCCCGCGACGCCGGTCAGCGAGCCGATCATCTTCAACGGCACGTTCTGTGGTCAGAACCTCGTGCCCGGCACCACGCTCCAGTACGGCATCCGCGCGGAGACCTTCACGCGCTTCCACCTTTTCAACAGCGTCTTCATGGGCTGGCAGTCGGCGATCGACCTCCGTGGCACGAACATCGCGAGCGACGTCGCCGGCGACGCGGGCGTGCCGAGCATCGAGTTCAAGAGCTCCGTCGCGTTTGGTAACATCACGGCGAACGTGGCATTCGACGAGACACAGACGACGGGCGGAACGAGCAACCCGAACTTCGACGACGACGGCATGTTCGACGAGGCGGCGTGGTGGAAGCTGGCGGCGAACAACAACTCGGAGGGCAACCCTGGCATCCCGAAGTGCTTCGACGCCGTGGCGCCCCGCTTCGGTACGCCGGGCCCGATCAACGCCGCCACCTCGGCGCAACCGCCGAACGACGGGTTCTTCGATCCGACCGCGAAGTACGTCGGAGCGTTCAAGGACCAGGGTGACTTGTGGGCGACGGGGCGTTGGGTCGTCTGGAACGACAAGTAGCCGGGAGCCAGAGCCAACGGATGCCATCCGACACGAGAACCATCGCGCTCTGCGCACCCGCTGCGTTCCGTAGCACCGTCGCCGAGCTCATTGCTGGGTCGTGCGGATGGGATGTCATCGACCTCGCCACCGACGACGCTGACCAGGTGCGCGCCGTCTCCGAGCGCGTCGACGGCTACGTCCTCTACAACGACGGCGTGAGCGCCGAGGTCCTCTCGGCGCTCCGAGCGCGTCCCTCCGAGCGCCCGCTCATCGCGATCGCGGGCGAGGACTGCCCGGAGGTGAACGCGGATTGCTGGTTTCCGCGGCTGAACGGGGCCCTTCTCACGACGACGCTGAACCAGCTCGTGCCCGCCGAAGGGACCTCGTCGCTCAGTGAACCGCCGTCGAGCACCTCGTGGCGCCGAAAGGCGGACATGATCATCGGCACGAGCACGGCCACGCGCGAGCTCCTGCACACGCTCGATCG
>JAXDMI010000861.1:0-8264 GCA_034666145.1 Myxococcales bacterium
CAGCCTTCGCGCACGTCCCTGGCGAGGCAACGTGCGCGAGCTTCGCAATTTCGTCGAGCGGGCGCTCGCGTTCGGCACCGAGGAGGCGCACGACTTGCTCCCGCCTTAGGAGGCCCTGGGCGGCGGAGGCGGTACATCACGCACGGCGCTGCCGCGTGTGACGTACGACGAGCCGTTCAAGGTGGTGCGCGATCGCTGGGTCGTGCATCTCGAGCGCGAGTACATGCGCGGCGTGCTCGCGCGCACCGGCGGCAACGTGTCGGCAGCAGCAGAGGCTGCGGGGCTCGACCGCGCGTACGTCTACCGTCTCATCCGCAAGCACAACCTCTGATCCTCGTCCGTGCGCGCGCTGTGCGCGGTGCCGCCGCGATCACGCCTCACGCGATCGCGTCGGCCTCGATCACGTGCGCGCCCGGCTCGGCGGCCTTCGCCTTGGCGATCATCGTGCGCGCCACCGCCGACGCCGCGGTCGGTCGATACTTGCCGAGCACGGGCCCGAGGGCGCGCGCGAACGCGAGGCCCACGCGCTCGAGCGGACGGCTCTCCGCGCGATCGCCGTCGAGGATGGAGGGGCGCAGCGCAACCACGCTCTCGAAGCCGAGCTTCTCCAGCGCAGCCTCCGTCTCGCCCTTCACGCGCGCGTAGAACGAGCTCGCACGAACGCCGGCCCCGAGGGACGAGACGTGGACGAGCACCCGCGCGCCCTTCGCCCGCGCGGCCTTCGCGAATGCCACCACCGCGTGCTCATCGACGGCGCGGAACGCCTCCTGCGAGCCGGCCTTCTTGATGGTCGTTCCCAGGCACGAGAACGCGACGTCCGCCGCGGGGAGCGATTCGAAGGACGCGGAGTCGGCGAAGTCGACCTTTGCTTGCACGAGCTTCGGGTCCTCGATCGGCAGCGTGCGGCGGCCCACCGAGATCACCTTGTCGAAGGAAGGATCGGCGAGCAGGAGCTTCAGGAGCTCGCCGCCGACCAGACCACTTCCACCGGCGAGCCACGCCGTCGTCATGTTCGATCGAGCTCCACGGCGGCCATCCTACGCGGCTCGGCGCGAGGCTCAGCGATAAACGAGCAGCCGCATCGATGCCGCGGGGACGACGGTGTCGAAGAGATGCGCGGAGTCGAGCGCTGCGGCCTCGATTCCCGTAGCGACGTTGGCGGACGTCAGCGCCTGTCCTTCGATGGTGAAGCTCACCGACGAGAGCTCGCCACCAGCGCCGGCGAGCGTCAGCTGCGACGCGGTCTGGGCGGAGAAGCCGCTCACGTCGAGTCGCACCTGCTGCGGCGTGACCGTCTTGTTCACGAGCGCGACGGTGAGGGCACCGTCGCCGCGGAGCGCGGCGTGCACGGCGACGGTCGCCAGCGCATCGCTGCTGCTCTCGACGAAGCGATCGCCGAAGTACCGCGCATAGAGCCAGTACGCGCCATACGTCGCGCGCGGATGATCGTTGCCGTCGAGCAGCGCATAGCCGAGCCCGTCGCCCTTGAAGAGGAAGCGCACCACGGCGCCGGGGCCGTACTCGGCGTAGCGACCGAGCGCATCGCCGACCCAGAGCGCGGCAGCCTGCGTATCCGAGACCCCGGCGCCGGCGGCGGGACCCGGATCCTCGGCCATCTCCGTGATCCAGATCGAGGCCCCGGGCGCATGCGCGTCTCGCATCGCGCCGAGCGCGGGCATGATCTGATCGACGAACGACATGCCCGCCTCGGGCCAGTCCGCCGCGGTCTCCTGGAACAGATGCGGGATCGAGAGGATGGCGCTGCTCGCCGCGAGCACCTGCCCCGAATCGAGCGGATACGAATGCCACGAGATGGCGGCGATGCGGTCGCCCGCGCGTGCGAGGACCGGCGTCATCCAGTCCACGTTTCCCTGGATGCCGCCGACGTGCGCGCCGGTCAGCAGCTCCGGGCCGACGATGCCGATCGAAGGGTCGACGGCGCGCATCGCATCGGTGAACCTAATGAGCTCATCGGCGTACGTGTTCGGGTCTGGCGTGAGGCCGTCGGCGAAGTCCGGCTCGTTGCCGATGAAGAACCAGTGGACGTCGTCGTGATGATCGACGTCGAGGTAACGCACGAGGTCCGCGGCGGCGCCCGGATTGCCGCGCTTCACGTTGATGCCGACGAGCGGCTCCGCTCCCACTTCATGGCTGAGCGCGATGAACGCATCGAGGTGCTCAGGCGTGAGTGTCCAGCTGCCGCTCTGCGAGCCGCCGCCTCGCGTCCACACGTACTCCTGCGACGTGTGTCCCGCGGGCCAGCGCAGGACGCCGGGCTGGAGCGCACCGAGCCACGTGACGAAGCCGGGCGCAGCCACAGGCACATAGTCCTGTGACCGCCAGTCCGCGATGTTCATCCCGTAGAGTCGTCGATCGACCTGGACGGGCTTGCTCGCGGCATGCGGTCCGCGATCGGCACGGACGACGACGAGGTGCGTGCCCGTCGCGTTGCTTTCGACCCCAGTCGCGGGATTTGCGCCGCTCGGTTGCCCGGCGTCGGACGGATCGGATGACGACGGCGACAGTGACGACGACGACGACGGCGACGGTGACGTCGAGCACGCGAGCACGAGCCACGCGGTCGCCGCCGCGAGCGTTGCGGGACGTGTGAACACACGAGGCATGATGCGCGTGGTGCATCGCGCATGCCCGCGTAGCGACGTCTCCCCTGCGCGAAGCTAGCGCTCGTCCGGTCGTTCGAGAGTGATCCGGCCGAGAGCACCGGTACGGAAGTCGTGAATGAAGATGTCCGCGGCCTTGTGCCGGTCGACCTTGCCGCCGCGCTGGAGGCAGCCGCGACGGCGTCCGATCTCGTCGATGAGCGAGCTCCCGTCGGCCGGCAGCGTGGTGAGCTTGTAGCGCTTGGCGACGAGGTCGGGATAACGCTCGAGCAGCAGGCTCGCGCCGAAGACCGCGACGTTCTCGTAGTCGAGCGCGGCATCGGGAATCGCGCCGCCGAATGCGAGGCGGAGGCCGCCCTTCGGGTCCTCGATCTTGGGCCACATGATCCCCGGGTTGTCGGAGAGCGTCATCCCGTTCTCGAGGAGCACGACCTGCTCGCCCTTCGTAACCGCGGGCTCATCGCCGACGTTCGCGACCTTGCGCTTCGCGAGCGTGTTGACCAGCGTCGATTTCCCGACGTTGGGAATGCCCACGATCATCGCGCGCGCCGTCTTCCGCCCGCGCGTCGGCACGGCGATGGCGCCGCACACCTCGGCGATGCGCTTCCGCGTCTCGGCGGCGCGCTCGGTGGTGATGGCGATGGCGACGATCTTTCCGCTGTTCGGCGTGCGCGCGGCGTCGAGCGCCTCGAAGTGCTGGAGCCAGAGGCGCGTGACCTCGGGATCGGCGAGGTCACTCTTGCTGAGGACCTTCACGCAGGGCTTGAGGCCGCGGAGCTCGGTGAGGACCGGATTCTCGCTGGCGCGCGGCATGCGAGCGTCGAGGACCTCGATGACCACGTCTTGCGCGGGCATGGCCTCGAGGATCGTCTTCCGGGCCTTGGTCATATGGCCGGGGTACCACTGGATGGACACGGCTCTTCCCTAGCACTGGCCGCGACCCGCGGTAACCTGCGGACGTGACCACTGCTCGCTACGACGTGCTCGTCCTCGGTGTCGGCGGAATGGGCGCCGCCGCGCTCGATCACCTCGCGGGGCGCGGCGTGAAGGTCATCGGCATCGAGCAGGATCAAGTACCGAGCGAGCGCGGCAGCTCCACGGGCGACACGCGCGTCATCCGCAAGGCGTACTTCGAGGACGCGCGCTATGTGCCGCTGCTCGAGCGCGCGTACGTGCTGTGGCGCGAGCTCGAAGCGCATGCCGGCGAGCCGCTGCTCGTCACGACCGGCTGCGTGAACCTCGGACCGCCCGAGCATCCCGCGATCGTTGGTGTCCGCAAGAGCGCGGCGAGCCATGGGCTCGCGCACCAGGTCCTCGACGCCGCCTCGGTAAAACAGCGCTTTCCTGCGTTCGCGCCCGCCGCGAGCGACGTCGGTGTCTTCGAGGCCGAGGGCGGCTTCCTGCGCGTCGAGGCGTGCACGCGGGCGCATGCGCGTCGCGCGGTGGAGCGCGGCGCGACGCTGCGAACGCAAGCGCGCGTGACGGCGCTCTCGCTCTCGAACGATGGCGGACCTGGAGTACGCGTCACGCTCCACGACGGCAGCACCATCGAGGCCGATCGCGCGGTCATCTCTCCGGGCGCGTGGCTGGCGAGCGCGCCCGCGCTGCGCGACGTGGCGGCGCGCCTACCGCTCGTCGTGCAGCGGCAAGTGCAGCTCTGGTTCCGACCGCTCGACGCCGACGTAGTGAGCCCGACGCGCTTCCCGGTCTTCATCCACTTCGACGGCGATCGCACCTTCTACGGCGTACCGCTCCACGGCGAGCGCGGCGAGGAGCCGGGCCTCAAGGTGTGCCGCCATCACGGCGGCGAGTCGACGACGGCCGACACGCTCGACCGCGTCCTCCGCGACGACGACGTCGAGCAAGTGCGTGCGTGGATGCGCGCTCACCTACCCGCCGGCGACGGACCGCTCCTCCGCTCCCGCGTCTGCATGTACACGAGCACGCCCGACGGCCACTTCGTGGTGGGCAAGCTCGCCGAGCATCCTCAGGTGGTGCTGCTCGGCGGCTTCTCCGGCCACGGCTACAAGATGGCGTCGGTGATCGGCGAGATCGCCGCCGACCTCGCCATCAAAGGCGCGAGCGCGTTCGATCTCGGCTTGTTCGATCCCGCGCGCTTCGGCTGAGTCGAAAGCGCGACGCAGGGACGCGCATCGCTCACGCCATCTGCGCGTACTGCTGCTCGAAGTGATTCGCGATCTGCGTCTGACGCTCGAACATCGACAGGTCGGCCATCATCTTCTGCGACCAGTACATGCTGACGTTCGAGTAATCGATGGCCGTCATCTGGAAGTACTTGTGGAGGCCGGCCGAGACGTCCTTGCCCTGCTTGGTCCACGCCTGCATGGCGCCGCCGACCTCGCAGTACTTCTCGAAGCTCATCGGCTCGGCCGCCATCTGCGGTCCCTGGAGGCCCATCTGCCCCGAGGCCATGTTGTCGGCGGCAGCGGCGGCCATTCCGCCGTACTGACCCTGCCCTCCGGTGGCGAATGCCTTCGCGTACTCGGTGGCGACGACGCCCGTCGTGTCGCGCGTCATCTTGTCGAGCCAGCCCTTCGCGACACGCTCCCACTTCGCCTGATCCATCGAGTGCTGCGCGAGGAGCGCGGTCCACTCGGCGGGGCTCACCTGCGCCTGCTTCACCTGCAGGTTGCCGTAGATGGCGATGGACACATCCTCGACGGGATCGAGGAGGCCGCTCGCAGCGCCCGCCGCGGTCATGTACTTCATGCGCTCGTTCATGGCGCGCATCGCCGCCCTGGTGACGAGCGCCTGGCCCTCCGGACCCATCAGATAGCTCTCGTAGTGCCGGCGGAAGGTGCCGTGCACCATCGCGCGCTGCGTGGCATCGCGATAACCGAGCGCCTGGAGCAGCGACGCGTGGCGCTCCGGCTCGCGGACCGCCTCGTTGAGGAGCTGCTCATGGACCCAGTTGTCCTCGAGCGCGTTCTGGTTCTGGTGCGGGTTGAGCGGGCCCCACTCGTCGACGTTCTGGAGATGCTGGGGAACGCTCGCCTGCTCGGCGACGCCCTTCAGGCCGTTCGCGTTCCGCCACACGTCGTTCATGTTCATCTCTTCGTAGAACGCCTGCTTCATGCGGGCAGCGACGAGCGTCTTCACGTCCTCGGGCGTGCCGCCCTCGTTCTTCACGCGCGCCTCGGCGTACGCGGTCCAGTAGTCCTTCTCCATCTGCTCGCGCTGCTTCAAGCGCTCGATCGGCTCGTCGGGACGCTCACGATCGGCCGCATATTCCGCGTCGCGATAGTCGTCCCAATCCTCCTTGAACTTCTGGAGCGCGAACTGACGATCGAGGACGCCGCTCTGCGCGAAGTAGTGAGGCATGCCGCCGAAGTACTGCGCGACGACCGCCTCCGGCATGACCTGGTTGACCGTGTGACACGCCGCGCACGTCAGCGATTCGCTCTTGTGCGGCGTCGTTCGTTGCACGGGCGCACCGCAGCGATTGCACGCGGTCGGCTTCTGCATCGCCTGCTGCACGTGCGGCCACATCGCGCGGTACTGGTTCACGTGCACGTGCGCGTCGAAGCGAGCCCACGTCTCGTCGGCCCAGCGCATGAAGCCGCGCATGGCGCGCTTCATGTGCGCGTGCCCGGGCTCGCCCGAGCCGGCGTTGCAGATCTGGTCGTAGTATTTCGAAAACGAGTCGTCGACGTTCTTCTTCAGATCCTTGAACTGGTGCTCCACGGCAACGAGCGCGTTGTTCAGCGGAATGGGGTCGACGGGGTTCTGAGCGATGAGCTGCTCGCATCCACCGCCGGCTTGCTGGAGGAGCCCTTGGAGGTGCCCGCCCATCTGCTGGAGGTACTGGTTCCACTGCGCCACGATCTGTTGCTGCGCGGGGTTCATCGTTTCTCTTCTTCTCTTTCCGTTTCGCCGTTGCGCTCTAAGCCGTTGGTTTGATCGAGCCGGCGATCGGTCGCCGGCAGTACTTGCACATGAAGTCCTGCGGTTGCTCCTGCGGTCCACCGCAGTGCACGCAGTTGAGATTCACGACCGATTTGTAGGTCTTGCCGGCCCACGGCACTTCCTTCGAGGTCTGCTGCGCGTTCGCGAAGATGGATGCGAGGCTCGGTCCGGCCGGCGCGACTGCCGCGGCGTGCGCAGGTGGGGAGGGTACGACGCCCAGCGCTCGTTCGTAGGCCGAGACCTCGGAGTCGACGAGCATCGCAATGCGATGCTGCAATGCGTCGACGTTGGGGCTGCCATGGGGAAGGCCGGTCGACCGAAGTCGATCGAGCTCCCGCTGCGCCCAGCCCTGCAGCCCGATCAGCACGACGCGCAGCTCCGCGGGCACGGCGCCTCGCGTCAAATGCATGCACGACACGATCATCGCGCGTTCCTGCGGGTCGAACGCGGCGTGGCCATAGTGACGAAGCAGCGGGTCCCATGCCCCGCCGCCGCCGGGCGGAGAGGAGATCGCCGCGTGCTGAATCGCGGCGAGGTGCTGCGCCAGCGCAGCATCGAGCGCTTCGACGGTCCCCATGGAAGGAGCGAGCCTATCTGGATAAGGCCACATGCGACAATGGCCGAGGCGTGCGCTAGGGTTTGCGCCCATGATGAAGCGCTTTCTCTTGGCTGGCTCGGTCGGACTCGCTCTCGTCGCAGGCTTCGCCGCCTGCAGCAGCACCACCAACACGGCTGCAGCTGTCCCGCCCGGTAGCGACGGCGGCGGCGGCGGCACCGGCGACGAAACCGGCACCGGCGACGAGACCGGCACCACCACCGGCAGCGAGGGCGGCGCGATCGGATCGGCCGTCATCCCGCCGCCGACGGCGTGCCCGACCGCGAAGTACAAGACGCTCGTCGTCCTCGGTGATTCGATCTCGGACGTCGGCGCGGGCACCGCGAGCGAGCTGCCGCTCTATCGCACGCTGCTCGTCAAGAACGACGACGCGACGTATCCCGAGTGGAAGGGCTTCGATCTCTCGACGTGCTGGATGCTCGATCCGACGAACGGCGTCGTGAAGGGATCGAAGGGCGGCGCGGTCGCCACCGTTCCGCAGAACAACAGCCCGACCGACAAATCGATCCTCCTCAACCAGGCGACGGGCCTCCCCACCACGCTCGCGGGTCCGGTGCTCGTCGTCGGCACCATCGGCGGTAACGACGTGCAGAAGGGCCTCGTCACGGTCCTCACCGGCACGCCGGCTCAGGTGCAGACGCAGATCGATCAGTTCGCCGCCGGCTTCGGACAGGCGATGGCCGAGCTCACGAAGGCCGATCGCTTCGGCGCGGGCGTGAAGGTCGACGTCCTCATGACCAACATCTACGACCCGAGCGGCGGCACCGGTCACTTCTACTACGAGCCGAAGATGGGCACGTGCCCCGGCGCGCTCGGCTTCTGGCCGGACAAGAAGGAGACGAAGAGCCAGCTCGATCCGTGGAACGCGGCGATGGGCACCGAGGCCGCGAAGTATCCCGGCGTGAAGCTGGTCGAGCTCAGGGCGCCGTTCGCATCGCACGCGGTCAGCACGCCGGACCCGACGAACTGGTTCCACGAGGACTGCATCCACCCGAACGCGCTCGGCCAGAACGCGGTGCGTGGCGTCTTCTGGGCCGGTCTCGCGACTCTTCCCTGATCGCGCCTGATCGCGAACCGATCGCGAGCGCTCGCGAGCGTGC